>JASKZT010000032.1 GCA_030145965.1 Ornithinimicrobium sp. | reverse complement strand
GCGGCGAGGTCTTCCTCGGCCGCGACATGGGCCACGAGCGCGACTACTCCGAGAACCTCGCCGGGGTCGTCGACCAGGAGGTCCGCCGCCTCATCGAGGCCGCCCACGACGAGGCCTGGCACGCCCTCAACGACAACCGCGACATCCTCGACGCCCTCGTGCTGGAGCTCCTCGAGAAGGAGACGCTGAACGCGGCCGCGATCGCCGAGATCTTCACGGACATCCGCCGCCGCCCCGTCCGGCCGGTCTGGCTGTCCTCGGACAGCCGCACGATCCACACCGAGGGGCCGGTGCTCACCGAGGCCGAGAAGCGGGCGCTCGCCAACGGCCACCTGCCGCCCGCGGACGCCGGTGAGGAGCACCCGCCGGAGAAGGTGATCGAGGTCCCGGAGGGTGGCTATGTCGACCCCGGACACCACTGACCTGACCACCGTGGACGAGGGGGACGCGCCCGGGGCGCCCGTGGCGGCCGCCGTCGACCACCCCAGGATCGAGGCGGCGGTGCGCGAGATCCTCCTCGCCGTCGGCGAGGACCCGGACCGGGAGGGGCTGCGCCAGACCCCGGCCCGCGTCGCCCGCGCCTACGCGGAGGTCTTCTCCGGTCTGGCGCAGGACCCCGGCGTGGTGCTCGGGACCACCTTCGACGTCGAGCACGAGGAGATGATCCTCGTACGCGACATCGAGCTGCACAGCACCTGCGAGCACCACCTCGTCCCCTTCCACGGCACCGCGCACGTCGGCTACATCCCCGGCGCGGAGGGGCGGGTCGTGGGCCTGTCCAAGCTGGCCCGGCTCGTCGACGTCTTCGCCCGCCGCCCGCAGGTCCAGGAGCGGCTCACCACCCAGGTCGCCGAGGCCCTCGTCGACCACCTCGCCCCGGCCGGCGTCATCGTCGTCGTCGAGGCCGAGCACCTGTGCATGTCCATGCGCGGCATCCGGCGTCCCGGGGCGCGCACGATCACCTCGGCGGTCCGGGGCCAGCTGCGGGACCCGGCCACCCGGGCGGAGGCGATGAGCCTGATGATGGGACGGGCCCGCTGACCGTGCCAGCCCTCGCCGACCTCGTCGTCCCCGGCGTGACGCGCATCATGGGCGTCGTCAACGTCACCCCGGACTCCTTCAGCGACGGTGGTCGCTGGCTGGAGCCGGATGCCGCCGTCGCGCACGCGCTCGCCATGGTCGCCGAGGGGGCGGACCTGCTCGACGTGGGCGGGGAGTCCACCCGCCCGGGCAGCACCCGGCCCTCGCCGGAGGAGGAGCTCGCCCGGGTCCTGCCCGTCGTCCGCGACCTCGCCGCCGACGGGCACCTCGTCTCGGTCGACACCATGCGGGCCTCGGTGGCCGAGGCCGCCCTCGAGGCCGGCGCCACCCTCGTCAACGACGTCTCGGGCGGGCTCGCCGACCCGCGCATGCCGGCCGTGGCCGCCGCCTCCGGCGCCCCCTTCGTCGTCATGCACTGGCGGGGGCTGCTCGCCGACCCGGCCGCGCGCCCCTCCTACGACGACGTCACGGGCGAGGTGTGCCGCGAGCTCGCCGCGCGCGTGGACGCGCTCGTCGGGGCGGGCGTCGACGCCGGCCAGCTCGTGCTCGACCCCGGCTTCGGCTTCTCCAAGGACGCCGGGCACAACTGGCGGCTGCTCGCCGGGCTCCCGGCGGTCCTGGCCCTGGGCCTGCCCGTGCTCGTGGGCACCTCGCGCAAGCGCTTCCTCGGGCGGCTCCCGCGCCGGCCCGGCGCCGCCCTCGACCCCGACGCCGACCCGACCCCGCCGACCGAGCGCGACGCGGCCACCGCGGCCACCTCCCTGCTCGCCGCGCAGGCCGGCGCCTTCGCCGTGCGGGTGCACGAGGTGGGCCCCACGCGGGACGCCCTGGCGGTGTGGCAGCTGACCCGGGAGGCGCGCTCGTGAGCGGCCGCGGGCGCGGTGACGTCATCCGCCTCAGCGGCGTGCGGGCGGTCGGCCACCACGGCGTGCTCGCCCACGAGCGGCGCGACGGGCAGGAGTTCGTCGTCGACGTCGCGATGACCCTCGACCTGCGTCCCGCCGGGACCAGCGACGAGCTCGCCCGCACCGTCAACTACGCCGAGGTCGCGGCCGACGTCGTCGCCGTCCTCACCGGCCCCCCGCGCGACCTCGTCGAGACCGTCGCCGAGGAGATCGCCGCCCGCACCCTGGCACGCCCGCTCGTCGAGGAGGTCGAGGTGACCGTGCACAAGCCGCAGGCGCCGGTCGGGGTGCCCTTCGGCGACGTCGAGGTCGTCGTGCGCCGAGAGCGGGACGTGCCGGTCGTCCTCGCGCTGGGCGCCAACCTCGGGGTGGACGGCGCCGACCCCGCCGCGACCGTCGCCGCGGCGGTCCGCCGCCTGCGCCGCGTCCGCGGGCTGCGCGCCCTGCGGGTCTCGGCCCTCGTGGGCAGCGCCCCGGTCGGCGGCCCCGTCCAGCCGGACTACGTCAACGCCGTCGCGCTGGCCCGCACCCGTCTCACCCCGGCCGCCACCCTCGCGGCGCTGCACCGCGTCGAGGAGGAGTTCGGCCGCACCCGCGAGGTGCGCTGGGGCGCGCGCACCCTCGACCTCGACCTCGTGCAGTACGGAGACCCCGAGCAGGGCACGGACGTCACGAGCCAGGACGACGCCCTCCTCCTGCCGCACCCCCGGGCCCACGAGCGGGCCTTCGTCCTCGTGCCCTGGCACGACGTCGACCCCGCGGCGACGTTGCGCGTCGACGGGCAGGTGCGGCCGGTCCGCGACCTGCTGGCGGCGGTCGCCGACCAGGACGTGCACCCCCTGGCGGTCGACCGGTGACCCCGCACCAGGGGATCCGGGTCACGACCGGCGTCGGCACCGCGGTGCTCGCCGGGATGGCCAGCTGGCTCCTGCTCGCCCTCGTGCACGGTGCCGGCGGGTCCTACCCCGTCATCTCGTGGCTCGGGCTCGTGCCGCTCCTCGCGGTGACCGTCCTCGTCCTCGTCCTCTGCGGGCAGATCCGCCGCTACACCCGCGGCGCCGGGCGCCTGCGCCCCACCCCGCAACGCGCCCGGGGCACGCTCGTGGGCGCGCAGGCCGCAGCGCTCGGCGGTGCGGCACTCCTCGGCTGGTATGCCGCCAACGCGCTCGTGCACCTGCCGAACGCCGACGTGCCGAGCCAGCGCGTGCAGCTCGTGTGGGGCCTCGTCCACGCCGTCGTGGCGCTCGCCCTGTCGGTGAGCGGCTACGTCGGCCAGGCCTGGTGCCGCATCCCCCCGACCGAGCACGACGACGAGGACGGTGACGGGGTGGCCGACGGCGACCTCGCCTACGGCTGACCCTGCTCCTCGACCGCCGGCACCGGCTCTCCGCCCCGCCGGTGCCCTGGCCTATCGTGGCGGGCATGGACGAGCAGGACCGCCCGGTGGGTGAGCAGGGGGAGCGGTCGCTGCCCGTCGACCCCGCCACCACCCGCACGCCCACGACCCTGTGGCCGGGGCTGGACGACCCCGAGCACTCGCGGTGGTACGTCGAGCG
>JASKZT010000021.1 GCA_030145965.1 Ornithinimicrobium sp. | reverse complement strand
TCGCTGTGCCGCCCGGTCACCGGATCTCCTCGCGGTAGCCGGTCTCCAGCGCCTGGGCCCGCACCCGTGCGGCCTGGGCGAGCACGATGACGAGGACGGCGAGCAGCCCGGCGCCGAGCAGCGCCGCCCAGAGCCCGGGCTCCAGCCGCAGCGGCGACGGGAGCGTCACCTGACCCGGCAGCGTCGTCGAGCGCGCCAGCTCGGGCACGACCGCCCGACCCACCAGCCAGGACGCCGCCAGGCCCAGCCCGATCGACGCCGCCACCACCCCGCCGAGCTCGAGGGCGCGGGAGCGGGCCTGGGCGCGCGGCGGCATGCCGAGGGCGCGGAGGACGGCGACCTCGGCGCGCCGGTGCGTCAGGAGGGTCGCGGCGACGGCGCCGATGCCGGTCACCGCCAGGAGCACGGCGCCGGCGGAGGCGACCCAGAAGACGAGGCGGGCGGCGCTCGTCGCGTCGGTCACGGCGACACGTCCGGGCCCGGCCACCGAGGCGACGCCGTCGGCCGCGGCCAGCTGCTCGACGACCGGCGTCGCGGCCTCGGCGCCCGGCCCGCCCGAGGGCATGACCCAGAGCTCGGTGGGGTAGGGGAGGGTGCGCCCGACCCGCGCGTGGTGGGCGGCGACGGCGTCGCGGTCCAGGAGCGCGGCCTGGGGCGCCAGGGTGCCGGGGACGGCGGGCACGACGGCGGCGACGCGGACCGGCAGGCGCATCCCGAAGGCGGTCATCTCGGCGGGGTCGCCGACGCCCAGGGCGGCGGCACGGGCCGTCTGCGTCGTGAGCGCGACCGGCACGGCGTCCTCCGCAGCGGGACCGTCGCCCGACGACGGCGCGACGGAGCCCGGCACCGGGGCCTCGTGGTCGACCTCGAGGCCGGGCCCGACGGTGACCCGGTCGACGAGCACGTGGTCGGCGTCGGCGCTGACCGTCCACGTGGGTCCGCGGGTGTCCAGGGTTCCCAGCACGGGGGTGCCGTGGCTGGTGAGGACGCTGCCGTCGGGGAGGACCGTGGTCACGGTGTCCTCGCCGTCCGGGGCGGCGCCCGCCTCCTCCGCCTCGGCCGCGGCCGCGGGGGTGAGCAGCTCCCGCGAGCCCCACCCGGCGGTGCCGTCGCCCAGGAGGTCGGTGCCGTCGGCGGTGCGCAGCGTGAGCGAGGCGTCGACCGCGGGCGAGACCACGCCCCAGTAGCTGTCGTGGTGCCGTGGCGTCGACATCCGCACCCCGACCAGGGTCCGTGCGGGGCCCTCGGGGAAGGTGAAGGAGAGCTCCCCCTCGCCCCCGCCCTGGCGCACCTGCGCGTCGCGGTAGTCCACGTCCGTCCCGGCGGGCACGTCGGCGGGGGCCTCGGCGGCGTCGGGGTCCACCCAGGGCGGCAGCACCTGCGGCAGGTCCACGGTCACCGCGGCCGAGGTCACCTCGTGGTAGAGCCCGCCGGCGTCGTCGACGAGCAGGAGGGTCACGTCCCAGTCGACCTGTCCCCGCGACGTCAGCAGCATCCCGTCCATGAGCTGCCGGGCCGCGTCCGCAGCGAGGTCCTCGTCCGTCTGCGGCTCGCCGAAGACGCCTTCACGGACGTCCCGGAGCGTCTGCTCGTAGCCCTGCTGGATCGCCTCGAGGTCGCGCTCGCCCACGGTGAGGTCGACGGCCAGCCGGGCGGTGACCTCCCGGGTGCCCGCAGGCACGGGCACGCCCTCGAGCGCCTCGTCCTGGCTGGTCAGCGCGTCGGCGGGGACCGTGCCGGTGCCGCCGGGCAGTGCGGCGGCGGTCACCACCGAGCGCAGGTCCTGCACCGGGGCCATCGTCAGCGCCACCCCGAGGTCGCCCAGGCGGGCGTTGGCGTCCAGCCAGACCGGCGCGGCGGCGCTGGCGTCGAGGCCCTCCGGCAGGGCCGGCGGCGGCGGGACGACCCCCGGCCCGGTGGTGCGGGGCGGCTCGTCGAGGGTGGCCCGCACCGGTGCACCCTGGGCGACGGCGGCGAGGCTGTCGCGCAGCGTCGACGAGGTGCCGGAGTAGAGGCCGGCCAGGGTCGTGGCGCCCACGGCGAGGACGGTGAGGACGGCGGGCACGGCATACACCGGCAGCCGGCGGGAGACCTGCGCCGCGGCGAGGTGCCCGCCCGCGCGACGGCCCGACCGGGTCAGCCCCTCGGCGAGGCGGCCGAGCGGGCCGAGGAGGGCCATCGCCACGACGGCGGCCGCGGCGAGGAGGAGCGCGGGTGCGGCGCCGGCGACGAGGTCGGTGCCGAGGCCGCCGTCGGCGAGAGTGACGAGCGGGGAGCCGGTGCGGCGCAGCTGCCACCAGGCGACGCCGGCGGCGCCGAGCACGAGGACGAGCGTGGCCAGTGCCGTGGCCGCGCGGGTGCGGCCGGAGAGGTCGGCGCGGCCACCGGTGGTGAGGCGCCAGACCTGGAGGAGGGCCACGGCGGCCAGGACCACGAGGACCGCGAGGCCGGCCACGGCCGCGACCCGGACGACCGTGCCGACCTGGTCGGCCCCCGCCGGCACGGCGCGCAGGACGCCCCCGGCGGCCAGGCCGCCGAGCACCGCCCCGACCACGGTCACGACGGCCGCCTCGGCGACGGTGCTCGCGAGGACCTGGGTGCGGGTCGCGCCGCGGGCGACGAGCAGCTGCGACTGCGCCTCGCGGGTGGTCGACAGCAGGCGCGCCAGCTGGGTCACCGCGAGGAGCGTGACGAGCGCCAGCACCGACAGCGGGATGACGCCGAGGGCGGTGGCGGTGGCGAGGTTGCGCGAGGCGGTGGCGGCGGTCGGGGCCAGGTCGCCCTCGACGGTGACGCCGCGCACCTCCACCTCCGGGGTCTTGAGCGAGGACCGGAGGCTGCCCGCCGCCGAGGCCAGGTGCGCGAGGTCGCCGGGACCGATCCGGGTGGCGTCCGGCCGGACCGTCCACCGGACGAACGGCGCGGCGTCGAGGCGGGCCACCGCCGCGGGGTCGACGACCAGCGGGCCGCGGGTGTCGTCCAGCCGCCCGGTCGCGACGAGCTGGTCGCCGAACCACGTGGGGTCCTCGGCGTCGGTCGGACGCCACAGCCCGGTCACCGAGACGGGGGTCGTGCCGACCTCGAGGGTGTCCCCGACCTCCACGCCCCACTCCGCGGCGGCGGCGGCGTGGAGCAGGCCCTCGACCGGGTCGGTGGTGCCGGCGTCAGCGCCCGCGGCGCCCGGCCAGGTGCCGGCGACGACGTCGACCCGGTCGGCCACGTCGGGCGCACCCCCGGTGAGCGGCTCCCCGCCGACGGCGACGAGGGACCCCTCGAGGCGGGTGCCCCCGAGCGAGGCGGGCCGCGGCGGCGTGACGACCGTGCGCTGCACGCTGACCGGTGCGGGGTCGAAGGCCTGCGCCACCCGCTCCCGCGCCGCCGCGTCCTGCGCCTGCGGGTCGTCGGCCAGCCGCGTCTGGACCTGGATCCCGGCCTCCTGGGGCACGGCCCCCGTGAGGGCCTCCCGCGCCGCCGTCGTGGCCGCCGCCCCGGAGTAGCCGACCGCACCCGCGAGGATCGCCGTCGTGGCCGTGACCAGCGCGAGCAGCGTCAGGAGCAGCCCGGTCGAGGCGCGGGCACGGCGCAGCGCCCAACCCCACCACGACGTCATGGGGCGGACCCTAGGCGGGTGACGGCGCACCGGGCAACGCCGGGCGCGGGGATGTGACCCGATCGTGACGACGTCGGGCCGCTGCGGCCGGCCATGCCTGTCCAACGCACGGGACGCCCTGTGTGGTCGGGTGGGTGCCGGAGGGGCCGGGACCAAGTGGCGGCCCTCCGCCACGATCGGTCGTCAGCCCGGGGCGCCGCCCAACCGGACGGGGGTCCACCACCTGGCCGAGGACCCCGTCCAGGAGGCGCTGGTCAAGCTGGCCAGCCGGTGGGAGCGGCTCCGTGACGAGGCGCCGGAGGCCTACGTGCGACGCATCCTCTACCGCGACGCCGTG
>JASKZT010000390.1 GCA_030145965.1 Ornithinimicrobium sp. | reverse complement strand
ACCGGCTGCGGCGGGAAGCTGACGACCTGCTCGCGCAGGTCGACCACCGAGCGCGGCCGGTCGATGAACGGGATGAGGAAGTGCAGCCCGGCGTCGAGGGTGCGGTCGTACTTACCGAGCCGCTCCACGATCACGGACGTCGCCTGGGGCACGATACGGATCGCGCGGGCGACGGCGGTGACCACGAAGAGCACGATGAGGGCGACCACCGCCCACACGATGATGCTCATCGGATCCATGAAGGGTTCTCCTTGGTTGTTCGTCGGACAGGTCTGGGGCCGGTGCGGGTAGGACGCGCGCCGGTGCGGTGCGGTTGCCTCGGGTCAGTGCCCGGCGGGGCGGTCGGCGTCGAAGGGCTTGTCCTCGGGCGCGGCCGGGGTCACGACGGCGGTGGCCCCGTCGATCTTGACGACCGTGACGAGGTCGCCGACCGCGAGGGTCTGGCCGGCCAGCTCGGCCCGCGCCGTCCACTCCTCGCCGCGCAGCTTGACCAGGCCGGAGCGGTCGGTGACCTCCTGCAGGACGGTCGCGGTCTGGCCGATGTTGCCCTCGACGTTCATCGGACCGCCGCGGCCCTCGAGGCGCACGTACCTCAGCGCGACCGGGCGCAGGGCGAAGACGAAGAGGCCGGCCGCGACGCCGAAGACGAGGACCTGGACCACGAGCGGCAGCCCGGCGCCGGCGACGACGGCCGCGACGAGCGCGCCCAGCGCGAGCATGAGGAAGATGAGGTCGAGGGTGTTCATCTCGACGATGCCCAGGGCCAGAGCGGCCCCCACCCACCACAGCCACTGCGGGCTGTTGGCCAACCAGTCGGGCATGTCGCCCTCCTTCCCCTCGGTCCTGACGATCCTACGGGGTGCAACGGCCGGCGACGTGGGGTGGTTCCGTCGCGCCGGCCCCGGAGGCGCCCCGGCTCAGTACTCGACGCGGGTCGTGAGCGCCCGCCAGGCCTCGAAGGGCTCCTCGCTGCGGGGGTGCGGGTGGTGGACGACGGCCACCGGCCAGGCCCGCCCGTGGTCGGCCCGGAAGAGGTCGTGGAAGACCCGGTCGTCGAAGCCGGCCCGGTGGGCCGCGGTGCGGTCGGCCGCGAAGACGACCCGCTCGAGGCGGGCCCACAGGCACGCGGCCAGGCACAGCGGGCACGGCTCGCAGGAGGTGTAGAGGGTGTGGCCGGCGAGGGAGAAGTCGCCGACGGCCCGGCAGGCCGCCCGGATCGCGCTGACCTCCGCGTGCGCGGTCGGGTCGAGCGAGCTGGTCACGCGGTTGCCCCCGCGGGAGAGCTCGGCCCCGTCCGGGCCGAGGACGACGGCGCCGAAGGGACCGCCGTCGGCCGCGACGTTCTCGACCGCCACCTGGATGGCTCGTGCCACGTGGTGCTCATCGCCGCCCGGTGCGTGGAGCGGGGGACGGGCGGGGGCGGGCTCGGGACGCATCCTCGCAGGGTAGGGGGCGCCACCTCCCCGCGGAAGGAGCCCGCCGACGTCAGTAGGCGGCGGGCGTCGGGCTGACCGCGCGGGTCGCTGCGGCGGCCGTGGCCCCCACGCGCGCCACCTCCGCCGGCACCGGGCGCAGCCCCGGGCGGGGCGGGCGGTGCGCCTCGGGCACCGGGGCCCCGGTCAGCGCCCGTCGCACGATGCCGAAGACCTGCTCGGTCTCGACGAGGAAGGCGTCGTGCCCGTAGGGGGAGTCGATGACGGCCAGCTCGCGGCAGGCCGGGGCCTGCGCGACGACCGCCCCGTCGGCCGGGGGGAAGAGCCGGTCGGTGCTGACGACCCCGACCGTCAGCTCGGCCGTGATGCGGCGCAGGGCCGCCCGGACGCCGCCCCGGCCCCGTCCGACGTCGTGGGAGTTCATCGCCTCGGTGAGGGTGAGGTAGGAGTTGGCGTCGAAGCGTCGCGCCAGCTTGCGGCCGTGGTGCTCGAGGTAGGACTGCACGGCATACCGGCCACCGCGCAGCGGGTCCTCGTCGCCCTGCCCGCCCCGGCCGAAGCGCAGCGCGAGCTCCTCGGCCGAGCGGTAGGTGGCGTGGGCGATCTGGCGGGCGACCTCCAGGCCCTGGCGCGGTCCCGGGCCGGGGTAGTAGTCGCCGCCGTGGAACTGCGGGTCGAGCCGGATGGCGCTGGTCTGCGGCACCGACCAGGCGATCTGGTCGGCCGTGGCCGCGGCACCGGCGGCGAGCACGACGCAGCGGCGCACCCGCCCGGGCAGGCCGACGGCCCACTCCAGGGCCCGCATCCCGCCGACCGAGCCGCCCACGACGAGGGCGAAGGAGCGGATGCCCAGGGCGTCGGCGAGCAGCGCCTCGGCCCGGACCTGGTCGCGGATCGTGATCCGGGGGAAGGAGGAGCCGTAGGGCCGGCCGTCGGGCGCGACCGAGGAGGGGCCGGTCGTGCCGCGACAGCCGCCGAGCACGGCGGGGGCGATGACGAACCACTCGTCGGTGTCCAGGGGCGCACCGGGGCCGACGAGCCCGGGCCACCAGCCGGGGGTCGGCTGGTCCGGCCCGCGCTCGCCGACGACGTGGCTGTCGCCCGTGAGCGCGTGCAGGACGAGCACGGCGTTGTCGCGCGCCTCGTTGAGGCGGCCCCAGCTGCGGTAGCT
>JASKZT010000412.1 GCA_030145965.1 Ornithinimicrobium sp. | reverse complement strand
CGCCAGGCCCCGGCCGGGCCCTGAGATGGCGTGAGGCGCAGGGTCCCGGCGGTGATGGCCGCGTCGGCCAGGGTCGGCGCGGCGCCGTCTGCGCGGGCTCCGTGCGGGCCGGCTCCGTCCGGGCCGGCTCCGTCCGCACGGGCGCCGAGCCCGTCGCGGCGGCTCGCGTCGAGGATCGGGCGGAGCTTGGTGACGAAGCTGGTGTGACCGTACTCCCGCTCGATGACCGCGTGCGTGCGCTCCACCCGCTCCCGGTAGGCGTCGGGGTCGGCGACGTAGCGGGCGATGATCTCCTGCGCCTCCCCCGGCTCGGCGTACTCGATCGCCTCGCCGAAGGTGGGCCGGTGCTTGGGGTGGGCGATCGTCACCGCGCCGCTGGACGCCGCCTCGAGCAGCGACCGGCCGAAGGCCTCGTGCGCCATCGGGTTGTCCAGGTAGAGGACGAAGTCGAGCTCGGCCAGGAAGGGACGCACGTCGCCCTGCCGGTGGGGCAGGAGGTGCCAGTTGGCCGGCATCGGCTCCTCCGTGCCGGACTCCCGCCACAGGGCGGTGACCCGGTTGCGGCCGCCGAGCATACGCACCTCGTAGCCCTCCGGGAAGGAGTAGCCGCGCAGCAGGTCCGCGTAGGTGGGCGGGAACTTGATGACGTCGTCGCGCGAGTGGCGGCCCACGACCACCGGCCGGCCGTCGGCGCCGGCAGGCCCCGGCGGGCGGACGAACCACTCGTCGACGGCGACCATCCCGGGGCTGTCCCACGGGGTGAGGCGCACGCCGGGGTCCTCGCCCAGGAGCAGGCGGCGGATGTTCCCGCTCTGGGGGACCCAGGTGACGGGGCGGCCGAAGAGCTCCTCGGCCCGCTGCGAGACGTCGGTGACCACGTAGCGCTGGTCCGAGCCGTCGGCCTCCAGCGGACCCTGGTTGGCGACGACGAGCACGGTGCGCGCCCGGACGGTGCGGGACAGGCGAGGGGGGTACTGCAGGATCGGCGGGTAGCGGACCATCAGCACGTCGATGTCGGCGTCGTCGTCCGGGAGGATCCACTCGACCTCGCCCCGCCGCACCAGGTCCACGATGCGGGCGTTGGGCGGCTGGTCCTCCGGCGTCATGAAGCGCATCGCCTCGAGGTGCATGATCCCGACCCGCAGGCCGGCCTCGCGGGCGGCCCGGATCTCCTCCATCATCGAGCGCTGCGGCCCGCCGTCGCGGCGCCAGTCGCCGGCGAGGCAGAGGTCGACGTGGCGGCGCCGGTCGAGGAGGCGGTGAGTCGGGCGCTCCCAGCGCCAGGGCGCGGGGAAGGGACGCTCCTGCTCGGGGTCCAGGTAGGCAGGGCTCTCCCCGCGACGGATCTCGCCGTGCCAGGCGCCGTAGAGGGACTTGTACTGGTGCCGGGCCGGGTGGCGCCAGCCGTTGGAGAACTCCTCCGCCGACAGCGACTCCTCGCCCGCGCGGAGCACGGTCGTCGTCTCGCGGACGTCCTTGACGACCGGGCCGAAGGCGGCCACGAGCCGTCGCGCGTACTCGGTGTCCGCGCCCTTGCGGGTCGGGTCGAAGAAGCCGATGCGCCCGGTCACCTCACGGCGCCGGAAGAGAACCGTCGCGGCGGACTCGAAGCGGGGGCGGTAGCCGGGGCGGGTCAGCACGAGGCTGGTCGGCACGCGCACGCCCTCGGCCCGCGTCGCCATGAGGCGTGGCTGCCTCAGCAGCGGCTGGGCGCAGACCTCCAGCGTCTGGGGGTGCCACCAGTCGTCGGAGTCGATGACGATGGCGAGGTCGCCGCTCGCCTGGCGCAGGACGGTGTTGCGGGCGCGGTAGGTGCCGCCGTTCACGGCCTTGCGGACCACCCTGACGCGGGGGTCCATCGCCTCGGCGCGGTCGAGCAGGTCTCGCCAGGCCCCCTCCGGCCCGGGGCCGGAGGCGTCGTCGACGACGAAGAGCTCGAGGTTCTCCCACGTCTGCGCCAGGACCGAGCGCACGGCCGTGAGCAGCGCCGGCCCGGGGCGGTAGCAGCTCATGATCACCGTGACCTTGAGCGGAGCAGGCACGGACGGGCGCGGCTCCACCTCGAGCCGGTCGAGGTCGGGCAGCCGGCCGGCGGGGAGCACGAAGGGCGCCAGGCGCTCGCTGTGCAGCGCCTTGCCGAAGGCGACCGCCCAGGCCGCCCCGTCGGCGTCGGGGTCCAGGTGCGGGTTGGCCGCGTCGGCGAGGAGCGAGGCCCGCACCGGCTCCCGGACACGCTCGTCCTGCGCCGCCTCCACCGCGCCGGGGAGGTCGCCGGCCAGCAGTCGCAGCTGGGCCAGGAGCTCCACGCGGTCGCGCCGCACGGCGGGCCAGCTCTCGGAGCGCAGCGCGTGCTCGAGCATGACGCGTGCGGTGGCGCGCTCCTGCGGGTCGCCGAGCTGCACGGCCAGGATCCGCGCGTAGTCCGCGAGCCGGACCGGGTCGAGGTCGCTGGGCAGACCGTGCCCAGGGTCGTGCCCGACGGCCCAGGCCTCCAGCTCGGCCGGCGTGCGTCCGGGCCAGGTCGCCGCGGCCACGATCTCGCGGGCGTGCACCGACTTGGTGCGCAGCACCGTGGAGACCAGAGCACCCTCACGCCGCCGGGTGGCGATCAGCGCGTGGTCGGCGGCGACCTGCTGGGTGGTGGAGTGGACGGGGTCCGCTGCGTTCACGGCCTGTCGGACCCTCGCTGCTCCGCGGCGAGCTGCGTGAGGGCCTCCTCCAGCGAGCGCTGCATCCGGTCCAGGCGCCCGGTGTACTGGGCCTGCATGATGCGCACCGCACCGATGACGTCCTCGTGGGTCACCGTCGGGGCGGGCGGCGCGGGGAGCGGCGCACCGGTGACGGGCACGCCGCGACGCACCTGGTCACGGATGAAGTTGCGCAGGCTGCGGGTGCGGCGCCAGGTGTCCAGCTGCACGACGAGGACGGCCGCGAGCAGGGCGGAGGCGGCGGCCGCGACCAGCACCCAGGCCTCCTGGGCAGTCCCCACCACCACGCAGAGCCCCAGGATGAGGCCGACGACGGCGCCGGCCAGGGGGACGAGACGTGGTCGCACCGTGACAAAACCTTTCGCAGCGGGGGTGCCGGGATGACCGAAGCCCGGCGAACGGTGTTCACTGTACCGCGCAGGCCCCGCCCGCCCCGGGACCACACACCCGGACGACCCAGAGGAGAGAGCCGATCACCTCCGAGCAGCCGCCCGCCCACCCTGTCGTCCCGCCCGGGCCCGACCGGCCCGGTCTGTGGACGGCGGTGACCCTCGGCGAGGCGGCCCGCGCACGGCCCGACGCCGTCGCGCACCTGGGGCTGCGCACCACCTCCTCGCTGGCCGAGGACGCGCTGGCGCTCGCGGCCACCCGCGGGCGGTGGACGGGGGCGCAGCTGCGCGCCCACGACGGGCTGGGGCACGCCGATCTCCACGAGGTGCTGCGACGCTCGGTCCGGGACGTACAGGCGGCGGCCGCGCTGGCCCTGCTGTGGTCCGGTCGCGGCACCGAGGACCTCCTGCTGGCCGGCGCCCGCGCCTCCGCCTGGCTCTCGCGGAGCGTAAGGCTGCCCCCGCGCGCCCTGCACCACCAGGCGGCCGCCCAGTCGATGTA
>JASKZT010000403.1 GCA_030145965.1 Ornithinimicrobium sp. | reverse complement strand
AGGGGCTGAGGTCGGCATGGCGGCACGCCCGGACGAGGAGCTCCTCGAGCAGGTGCGCGGTGCGCTGGCCGCCGCCGGCGACCCCGGGCGCGCGGCCGGGCAGCAGCGCTACATGAGGTCCGCCCTCCCCTACCGCGGGCTCACCTCCCCCGAGCTGCGCCGCGTGCTCACGCCGCTGCTGCGCGCGCGGCCGCCCGTCGACCGTGCCTCGTGGGAGGCCACCGTCCGCGCCCTGTGGGACGACGCCACCCACCGGGAGGAGAGGTATGCCGCGCTCGCGCTCGCCGAGCACCGCGCGGCCCGGACCTGGCAGGACCCCGCCGTGCTGCCGCTGCACCGCCACCTCGTGGTGACCGGCGCCTGGTGGGACCTCGTCGACGTCGTCGGGCCGCGGCTGGTCGGCGGCGTGCTGCGCGCCCACCGCGAGGCGGTCACCCCCGTCATGGACGCGTGGGCGGTGGAGGACGACCTGTGGCTGCGGCGGGCGGCGGTCCTCAGCCAGCTGCTGCACCGGGAGGGGACGGACACGGCGCTGCTCGAGCGGTGCGTGCGGGCCAACCTGGAGGGCTCGGCCTTCGGCTCGGAGTTCTTCGTCCGCAAGGCGCTCGGCTGGGCGCTGCGCCAGCACGCCCGCGTCGACCCGGCCTGGGTGCTGGCGCTCGTCGAGGAGCTCGGCGACCGGCTCAGCGGCCTGACCCGCCGGGAGGCGCTGAAGCACCTGAGCGGGTGAGGGGCCGGTCAGGCCCGGTCCCACCATCCCCGCACGAGCGGCCACCACGGCTCGTCGCCGCAGAGCCGGACGGCGGTCTCGCGGGAGGCCCAGCGCGCCTCGACGACGTCGCCGAGGCGGGGGCGCACGTCCACACGCACGGGCACCCGGGCGCCGAGCACCGCGAGCAGGTTGGGCCCCTCGGGCAGGCCGGCGCGCCCGTGGCCGGCCGCGACCACGATGCGCTCGTATCCCACCGGCTCGAGCGCGGCCGGGTCCACCCGCAGGCCGGTCTCCTCCTCCAGCTCCCGGACCGCCGCCCCGCGCACGCTCTCGCCCGGGTCGCGCTTGCCACCGGGCGGTGCCCATCCGTCCCGGTGCGCGGAGCGCACGAGGACGAGGTCGACCGCGTCGGGCGTCGTGACGAGCACGACCGCCGCCCCCGTCGCCTCCGCCGGCTCGTGCGGGGAGGCGACGACCTCGAGGGTATGGGGCACGCCGAGCCAGGCGAGGCCGTCCACGTGCCGGCCGAGGGGCCGCTCGCCGCGGCGCTTGCGGAAGCGCAGGCCGGAGCGGGCGAGGCGGCGGGCGAGGTCGCCGCCGGAGGTCGGCACCGCCCCCGCGGCGACCACGTGGGCGCGGCGCTCGGCCGGCACGTCGTAGTGGTCGCCCTCGAAGGACCGCTCGGGGATGCCGGCGCGGCGGGCGAAGGCGTGCAGCTCCTCCAGGGAGACGTCGCTGATGACATGGCACCACAGCCGGCCGTGCGCCGGCCAGATCGGGGCGTCGACCCAGACCGTCATAGGGCGGGACGCGGGCCGTACATGATGACCGCGACCCCGACGAGGCACAGGAGGGCGCCGGCGACGTCCCAGCGGTCGGGGCGGAAGCCGTCCAGCGCCATCCCCCACAGCAGGGAACCGACGATGAAGACGCCGCCGTAGGCGGCCAGCACCCGGCCGAAGTTGGGGTCGGGCTGGAGGGCGGCGACGACGCCGTAGAGGCCGAGGCTGATGACGCCGGCACCGATGACGACCCACCCGCGGTGCTCCTTGACGCCCTGCCACACGAGCCAGGCGCCGCCGATCTCGAGGAGGGCGGCCAGGGCGAAGAGGGCGATCGAGCGGCCGGTCATGGGGTGAGCCTAAGCGGTGGTCGGCCGGGGTCTGTGGACAACTCCCGCGCGGCCCGGCGGCGCGCGCCTACGGTGCTGGCACGGGTGGCGGGCGCCTCGCCACCGACCCCTGAGGGAGGAACCGGGAGCATGAGCAACCACTTCGCGGTCGACACCGCGCGCATCGCCGCCGCGTCGGGCGACGCCGACCGGATCGCGGCCACCATCGAGTCCGAGGTGCGGGCCATGATGGCCACGCTGGTCGCGCTGCAGGACTGCTGGCAGGGGTCGGCCTCGGCCCGCTTCCAGGCGGTCGTGCAGGACTGGAGGTCGACCGAGGAGCGGGTCACCTCGTCGCTGCAGCAGATCTCCTCGACGCTGCGGCTGACGGGGCAGGACGACGAGCTGGTGGAGCAGACCAACCAGGCCAGGTTCACCGCCGGCTGACCCGGCTGACCCCACCGGGCCGGCTGCCCGGGTGCCGGACGCCGAGATGCGCAGGCCAGGGGTCTCCTGGCCTGGGCCGACCCCGTGGCACGCCGACGGGGCGGCCCCTCCTGGGAGGGACCGCCCCGTCGTCCACGGTGGCCGCCCGCGAGGCACGCGGGCGCGTCGTGCTCCGATCCGGGTGGGATCAGAAGTCCATGCCACCCATGCCGCCGTCGGCACCGCCGGGCATCGCCGGGGTCTTCTCCGGCTTGTCGGCGATGACGGCCT
>JASKZT010000400.1 GCA_030145965.1 Ornithinimicrobium sp. | reverse complement strand
CTGTCGCGGCTGGCCCCCATCGTGGCCGACGTCGCCGTCCCGCAGCACTGGGCGGTCGAGCGCGGCGACGTGGCGCTCGCCTCACGCGTGGTACGCGTGATCTCCGCCTACGACGACCTCACGGGGACCGGTGCCCGTCTGGGCGGTGCCGAGGGGCCCCGGTCGGCCGTGGAGCGGATCCTGCGCTGCACCCCCTACGAGTACGACCCGGACGTGGTCGACGCCCTGGTGCGCCACCTGGTCCGGGCGGGCACCCTGGGACCGGGCGACCTGGCCCGCCTGCGACGGATGCAGCCCGGTGGCCGGTCGGCCGGGTCGGCCAGGGCGTCGTAGCCTGAGGCTGTGCTGCTCGCGATCGACACCTCCACCACCGCCATCGGCGCGGCCGTCCACGACGGCACCGCGGTGCGCGGGCGGGTGGTCCACGAGGACGCCCGGCGGCACGGGGAGCTGCTGGCCCCCGCCGTCGCCGAGGCGCTGGAGCGGGCCGGAGCCGGCCGTGAGGACCTGACCTCCGTCGTGTGCGGCGTCGGGCCGGGGCCCTTCACCGGGCTGCGCGTCGGCGTGGTGACCGGTCTCGTGCTCGCGCACAGCCTCGGGCTGCCGACGCCCCGGGGGATCTGCTCGCTGGACGCGCTCGCCCACGCGGTCGCGACCGATGCCGGGCTCGGACATGCCGGTCCCCTCCTCGTCGCCACGGACGCCCGGCGCAAGGAGGTCTACTGGGCCGTGTACGACGTCGCCGACGGGTCCGCGCGCCGCGCGCAGGGACCGGGCGTGGCCCGCGCGGTGGACCTGCCCGAGGACGTGCGTGCGCTGCCCGTCGTCGGCCGCGGCGCCGAGCTCTACGCCGAGCAGCTGCCGCACCGCCTGGCCGGCGGTCCGCGCGACGTCGACCCCGGCATCCTGGCCGACCTCGCCGTCGCGCTGCGCGCCGGCAGCCATCCCGACGCGGCGACGGGGCTGCTGGACCCCGAGCCCCTCTACCTGCGCCGCCCGGACGCCGTGGCCGCCTCCGGCACCGCGATGGCGCCGGGGGAGCGGTCGGGCACGCCGTGAGGCTCCGTCCGGCGACCTGGCGCGACCTCGCCCCGGTGGCGCGGCTGGAGAGCGTCTGCTTCCCTCAGGACCCGTGGTCGGAGGCGACCTTCTGGGCCGAGCTGGCCGAGCGGCCGCACCGCGCCTACTGGGTGGCGACGGCGCCGCTCGGGGCCGGGGAGCCGCTCGACGGGCCCGGCTCGGAGCGCGTCGTCGGCTACGCCGGGCTGAGCACCGCCGGCGACGTCGCCGAGGTCATGACCGTGGCCGTCGACCCGCGCGAGCGCGGCTCCGGCCTGGGCGACCGTCTGCTGGGCACCCTGCACGAGGAGGCGGCCCGCGCCGGCGCGCCGGCGGTCGTCCTCGAGGTGCGAGCCGACAACGCCCCGGCGCGCTCGCTCTACTCCACCCGCGGCTACGCCGTCGTGCACACCCGCCGCGGCTACTACCGCTCGACCCAGGGCGCGCCCCCCGTGGACGCGGTCGTGATGCGCAAGGAGCTGGTCCCCGGATGACCACCACCGACGGTCCTCTCGTGCTGGGCATCGAGACGAGCTGCGACGAGACGGGTGTCGGCATCGTCCGCGGGCAGACGCTCCTCGTCGACACCGTCGCCAGCAGCGTCGACGAGCACGCCCGCTTCGGCGGTGTCGTGCCCGAGGTGGCGAGCAGGGCCCACCTGGAGGCGATGGTGCCGACGATCGAGCGCGCCTGCGCCGACGCCGGTGTCCGGCTGCAGGACGTCGACGCGGTCGCCGTGACCGCCGGCCCGGGTCTCGCCGGGGCGCTGCTCGTCGGCGTGGCCGCCGCCAAGGCCCTGGCCATCGGTCTGGACCGCCCGCTCTACGGCGTCAACCACCTGGCCGCCCACGTCGCGGTCGACGTCGTCGAGCACGGGCCGCTGCCGGAGCCGACGATGGGGCTGCTGGTCAGCGGCGGTCACTCCAACCTCCTGCTCGTGCCCGACGTCACCCACGACATCCGCTCCCTCGGCGCGACGATCGACGACGCCGCGGGGGAGGCCTTCGACAAGGTCGCCCGCCTCCTCGGGCTGCCCTTCCCCGGGGGGCCGCACATCGACCGCGCGGCGCGCGAGGGCGACCAGGTGGCGATCGACTTCCCGCGCGGGCTGACCTCGGGCCGCGACATGCAGCGCCACCGCTTCGACTACTCCTTCTCCGGCCTCAAGACCGCCGTCGCCCGCTGGGTGCAGGCGCGCCAGGACAGCGGCGAGCCGGTGCCTGTCGCCGACGTCGCCGCGAGCTTCCAGGAGGCCGTCGTCGACGTGCTGACGCGCAAGGCCGTCCTCGCCTGCCAGGAGCACGGCGTGGACGACCTGCTCGTCGGGGGAGGCGTCGCGGCCAACACGCGGCTGCGGGCGATGGCCCAGGAGCGGTGCGACGCGGCCGGCATCCGGCTGCGGGTGCCGCGTCCCGGTCTGTGCACCGACAACGGCGCGATGGTCGCCGCCCTGGGCGCGCAGATGGTCACCAAGGGACGGGACGCCTCCCGCCTCGACCTGCCGGCCGACTCCTCCCAACCGGTCTGGCAGGTCAGCGCCTGAGAGGGGCCGCCGGGCCCGGCGGCCCGTCGACCGGACGCACCACGAGCACGGACGGCGTGCCCCCGACGGTCGTGAGCACGAGCGTCGCCTCGGTCGTGCCGGGGCTTGCGCGCAGGCGCAGCTCGGCGCGGAAGCGCTCGGGGTCGGCGGGGACACCGCGCTTCTTGACCGTCACCCTCCCCACGCCGCGCTCGCGCAGCCAGGCCCGCACCGGGCGGGCGTGCAGCGGCAGCCGCTCCTCGACGGCGTACCAGCGGGCCCACGGCACGTCGCGCACCGCCTCCGCCGTGACGTAGCCCGCCCCCCGGGCCACCTCCCGGCCGCCGACGACGTCGGCGAGCGTCCCGGACAGGCCGGCCGCCAGCACCGCCCGGTCCGGCTCGGCCAGCCACGGGCCGAGCTGCTCCCCGGGGAGCAGGACGGGCGGCGGGTCCGCGGCGGGGGTCACCCGGGTCCACGTCGCTCCGGTCGCGGACGAGAGGCCCACGACCGCGCTGGGGCCGAGGACGCGGACCGCCGCACCCCACCACACGACGCACTCGACGACGTCCCCGTCCAGCGACACCCATTCGGCCTCGGCCCCGGACGGGAGGTCCGCGACGGAGAAGCCCGGTGAGAGCTTGGCCCCGGTGGCCCTGGCCCGTGCCGCCACCGTGCGGACGTGGTCCCAGGAGGGGGAGAGGTCGGAGAGGCGGAAGAGCCGGCGCGTGCGCCCCCGCGCGTCCGCCACGCCGGGGGTCCGCCGCGCCGGGTCCAGCCAGGCGCCCTCGAGGGGCCCGGGCGCCACCGCCGTCGCGTCGGCGGTCAGGACCCGGGCCCGCGGGTAGGCGGCGAGGTTCGCGGCGGCGGCGACGGCGGTCTCGGCGTCGCGCTCGACCGCGGTCACCGCCAGGCCCGCCTCGGCCAGCGCGCGGGCATCGAGGCCGATCCCGGACCCGAGGTCCCACACGTGGTCGACGCCGGCGGCGGAGAAGCGCTCGGCGTGGCGGCGGGCGACGGCGGGTCGCGTCGCCTGCTCCAACCCGTCGGCCGTGAGCAGCAGCCCGGCGGCCGAGGGGCCGAGCCTGGGCGTCGCCCGGGCGCGCAGCCGCGACTGGGTGAGGGCGGCCGCGACCAGCTCGGGGTCGGCACCCTGCTCGCGCAGGAGCCGCGTCAGCCCGAGGACGCCCGCGTCGTCGTAGGGCGGGAGCCCCTCGAGCAGAGCCCCGCCCTCGCCGGCGGCAAGCCTTCTGAGCAGGGCGGCCCGTGCCTCGCTCGCGCCCTCACCGTCCACGCCGGCCATTCTGCGGCACGGTCCCCGCGGTCGTGCGCACCGCCTGGTGACCGCTGAGTAGATTGGGCCGCGTGCCGACCCACCTGCTCGCCTCCCAGGCCCGTCGCCGGCTGCGGCGCGCGCGCCGCGTGACCCTGCGCGCGGCGGGCTGGGCGCTCGCCGGCCAGCTCTCGCTGGCCGTCGGCGTCGTCGCCGCCGACGCGATCCGCAAGCAGCGCGACAAGGGCGACGACCCCTCGGCCCCGGCCGACGACCCGTTCCGGGCGCAGGTGCGCGAGGACACGGTCACCACCTACACCTACGGCCGCGTGCTCTACGACGACATGCTGGCCGCCGTCGACGGGGCGCAGGAGTGCGTCTACCTGGCGTCCTACATCTGGAAGGGCGACGACGTCGGCCAGGAGTTCAAGGACGCGGTGGTGCGGGCGGCCCGGCGCGGGGTGCTGGTCTGCGTCGTCTTCGACGGCTTCGCCAACCTCGTCGTGCCGCGCGAGTTCCAGCGCTTCCCCGACCAGGTCCACGTGCTCCGGTTCCCGGTGGTCCGCCCGGGCCTGCCGCTCATGAACCTGCGCCGCACGGGGCGGGACCACCGCAAGATCCTCGTCGTCGACGGCTCGGTCGGTTTCGTCGGCGGCTACAACATCGGCTCGCTCTACGCCACGCACTGGCGCGACACGCACGTCCGCGTGGAGGGGCCGGGGGTGTGGGAGCTGGAGAACGCCTTCACCGACTTCTGGAACCGCCACCGCCGCCCCTCCCAGCCCGCGCTTCCGGACACCGGCTCGCCGCGCTGGGACTCGGCCATGCACGCGGCCCGCAACGAGCCCAGCCGGCTGGTCTACCCCGTGCGGGCGCTCTACCTCGAGGCCATCGACCGGGCGATGCACCGGATCTGGATCACCCAGGGCTACTTCATCCCCGACCAGGAGATCTTGGAGGGGCTGCTCGCAGCCGCGGCCCGCGGCGTGGACGTGCGCGTCATCATGCCCGAGCGCTCCAACCACGTGCTGGCCGACATCGTGGCCCGCTACTACTGGACGGCGCTGCTCGAGGGTGGGGTGCACCTGCACCTCTACAAGGACGTCATGGTCCACGCCAAGACCGCCACCGTGGACGGTGCCTGGGCGACGATCGGGACGGCCAACATCGACCGGCTCTCCCTGCGCGGCAACTACGAGATCAACCTGGAGATGGTCAGCCAGGAGCAGGCGGCCCACATGGAGAAGGTCTTCCGCCGCGACCTCGAACGGTGCCGTGAGATCACGCTCGGGAGGTGGCGCAGCCGCCCCTGGTACTACCGGGCGCTCGAGCGCGGCCTGCGCCCGATGGAGGCCGTGCTCTGACCAGCCCTGGCACTCGGCTTGACCGAGTGCTAATCACCTGCCTAGATTCGTCTTAGCACTCGGGGCACGCAAGTGCCAGACGCGAGCCCGACCGACCCCCGCGACGGCGGCCGGACGAGCGACCGGGTGACCGCAACACGACCACGCCGACCGGCTCCGCCGGTCGGCCCACGAAAGGGAAGGTAACCGTGTCGGTTTCCATCAAGCCGCTCGAGGACCGCATCGTCGTCCAGGCCGTCGAGGCCGAGCAGACCACCGCCTCCGGTCTCGTCATCCCGGACACCGCCAAGGAGAAGCCCCAGGAGGGCGAGGTCCTGGCCGTGGGTCCGGGCCGCTGGAACGAGGACGGCGACGAGCGCGTCCCCATGGACGTCAAGGTCGGCGACAAGGTCATCTACAGCAAGTACGGCGGCACCGAGGTCAAGCACGGCGGCCAGGAGTACCTCATCCTGAGCGCGCGCGACGTCCTCGCCATCGTCGGCTGACGCACACAGCCTCACGCGCCCCGGGCGCCGGCCCGTACGGCCCGGTGACCCGGGGCGCACCCGTTCTCCCACAGACCTGAAAGGAGCTGTACGCCGATGGCGAAGCAGCTTGAGTTCAACGACAACGCCCGCAAGGCCCTGGAGCGCGGCGTCGACGCGCTGGCCAACGCGGTCAAGGTGACGCTCGGCCCGCGCGGCCGCAACGTCGTCCTCGACAAGAAGTGGGGCGCCCCCACGATCACCAACGACGGCGTGACCATCGCCCGCGAGGTCGAGC
>JASKZT010000385.1 GCA_030145965.1 Ornithinimicrobium sp. | reverse complement strand
CCGGTGCGTCCCTCCCGCGGCGGGCGCCACCAGTACCAGTCCCGCCGCGCGCTCTCGCGGGAGGAGCGGGAGTCCGCGAACCACGCGTGCTCGTCGGAGGTGTGGTTGACCACGAGGTCCATGACGACGCGGATGCCGTGCTCGTGCGCCCGGGCGATCAGCTCGTCGAGGTCCTCCAGCGTGCCGAAGAGCGGGTCGACGGACCGGTAGTCGCTGATGTCGTAGCCGTTGTCGTCCTGCGGGGAGCGGTAGACCGGCCCCAGCCACAGCACGTCGACGCCGAGCCGCTGCAGGTGCCCCAGCCGCTGGACCACCCCGCGCAGGTCGCCCACGCCGTCGCCGTCGCCGTCGGCGAAGCTGCGGGGGTAGACCTGGTAGACGACGGCGCGCTTCCACCAGTCACGGGGCAGGTTCTCGGTCGGCTCGATCGGCATGGTCGGCAGCGTAGGCGGCTCACCCGTAGGTCGCGACCGCCCAGGCCGCCCACTCCTGCTCCAGCCCCTCCAGGGTGAGCCCGGTGAGGTCCTGCAGCACGGCGTCGGCGGCAGCCGTGTCGCGCCACGTGTCGGCCGTGGTCAGCCTGACGCCGACGTCGCGGGCGGTGGCGAAGCCGTGCCGCTCCTCGAGGAAGCTGAAGACCATCGCCGAGGACGCGTAGGCCAGCTCCCCGGCCTCCTGGGAGTCGTAGTAGTAGTCGGAGAAGGAGTCGGGCAGCTCCAGCGGGGTGCCACCGTCGGCGGCGACGACCTGCCGGTAGGCCTCGTCCACGAGGTAGTCGCGGCGGTAGCCGTACCACTCGGCCAGGCCCTCCCAGACCCACACCGGCGGCAGGACGCCGGGCTCCCCGTCGACGAGGGCGTGCACCGCCTCGTGCCGCATGAGCCCCCAGCCGCCGGGCGGCGTGCCGTGGTCGAGCTCGTCGACGAGCAGGTCCATGTCCAGGACGATCCGGTCGAGGTGCTCCTGCGCCAGGCCGACGCCGAGCTCCCCGTCGGCGGGTCGCGCCCCCACCCCGGGCGTCGACATCGTGACGCCCGCCGGGTCGACGGCGAGGTCGTCGTCGGCGGCGATGCGCAGCAGGGTCTGGCCGTCCGCGAGCTGCACGACGAGCCGCTCCCCGCCCTCGCCGAAGTCCCCCACGGCGTTGGCCACGGCGCTCTCCAGCCCCGGCAGCAGCGCGGCCACCTCCTCCGCCCGGTCCTGCGGGGCGAGGAGCACGAGCGTGCCGGTCACCGTCACGTCGACCTCGTCCAGGTCCCACAGCTGGGAGCGGCCGACCGGGCCCTCGGTGCCCGTCATGCCGCTCACCCGCGCGACCCCGTCCGTGCCCCGCACGACGGTGGCGCGGTAGGCCTGCGCCGCCGGCACCGGGTCGGCGCCGCTGACCTGGTGGGCGAAGACGAGCTCGACCACGGGCCCCTCCTCGTCACCGTCGCGCTCCACGACGGCGTCGGGCAGCAGGTCGCGCACGTCCATGGGCACGTCCTGCACGGCACGCCACCACCGTCGCTGCTGCTCCACGAGCTGCCCGCCCTCGAAGAACGCCGCCCACTCCTCCTCGGTGCCGTCGGCCAGGACGGCGTCCATCCGGGCGACGAGGTCGACGAGGTCGGCGTCCTCCACCGGAGCGTCCTCCGCGGGGCCGGACGTCCGGACCGCCACGGGCGCGGTCGTGCCCGCCCGGTCGGACGTGCTCGTCCCCAGGCTCTCCGGCGGCAGGGTGGCGGCCGGCACGGAGGAGACGAGCAGCCCGCCGCCGCAGCCACCGAGCACCAGGCTGCCGGCGAGGAGGGCGGCGCCCAGCCGCCCGCCGGTCACGGTCGCCACGCGGGGTCGCGGCCGAGCAGTGCCACGAGACGCTCCAGCGGGTCGGTGGACGTGGTCGGGACGGCGGGACCGAAGAGCCCCGGGATCCCCTCACCGGCGTGGAGCCGGGGCTCCTCGTAGGCCGCCGCCTCCCGCACGGCCCGAGGGTCGGCGTCCGGCGGCAGGCCCAGCGCCGCGGCCAGGTCCCAGCCGTGGACGACGAGGTCGACGAGCATCTGCCGCGCGTACTCCCCGGCCGCCAGCGAGCCGGCGGAGGTCTCCACCGGCCGGGTCTCGTCCTCGAGCGCGGCCCACGCCCGCAGCGACGGGCCGACCGCCCGCCGCCAGGAGGAGACCGGGTCCTCGCCCAGGACGTCGCCGTCGTAGGCGTCACCGACGTCGGCCAGGCCCTCCCCGCCCAGGAGACGGGGCGCCCAGAGGTGCTCGGCCGTCAGGTGGTTGACGAGGTCGCGGACCGACCAGCCGCCGCACGGCGTGGGGCCCTCCCACCCGTCGGCGGGGACCGCCTCCACGAGGCGGCCGACGCCCGCCGCGGCCGCGGGCAGGGCCTCCAGGACGCGTGAGATCGTGGTCACGCGGCCCAGCGTGCCACCGAGGGGCGCCGGTGCACCAGCCCGGAGGACCGGACCCGCCGGATCAGCGCGTCCGGTCGACGTCGAGGTCGAGGTCGAGCTGGGTGAGGACGAGGCGCGCCTGCCGGTCGGTCGGGTTGGCGATGTCGACGACGATCCCGCGCTCGTCGTCCTCCAGCCGCTCGAGGGTCTCCAGCTGCGACTCCAGCAGGGTCGGGGGCATGAAGTGCCCTTCCCGGCTCTCCATCCGGTCCAGCAGGAGGCCCTTGTCGCCGTGCAGGTGCACGAAGTAGGTGCCCTCGCCGCCCTCGCGCAGCACGTCGCGGTAGGTCCGCCGCAGGGCGGAGCAGGTGAGGATCGTCGACTCCCCGCGGTCGTCCCGCTCTGCGGTCCAGTCCGCGAGGATGCGCAGCCAGGGCCAGCGGTCCTCGTCGACGAGCGGCCGGCCGGCCGCCATCTTCTCCACGTTCGCGCGCGGGTGGTGGTCGTCACCCTCGGCCAGCTCCCACCCCAGCCGGTCGCGCAGGGCTCGGGCCACCGTGCTCTTGCCGCACCCGCTGACCCCCATGAGGACCAGGTGCAGGGGCGCGTCGGCCACGGGGTCGAGCAGGGCGTTCACCGGGCCGTCCCCGTCGCCGCCGTCGCGAGCGGCGGAGGCGCCGCCGTCAGGTCAGGGGACGACATACCAGAGCCCGAGCGCGATGAGGAAGATCGTCAGGCCCAGGGTGGTCTCCATGACCGTCCAGGTCCGCAGCGTGGTCTTGACGTCCATCCCGAAGAAGCGGCTGACCAGCCAGAAGCCGGAGTCGTTGACGTGGGAGAGGACGGTCGCCCCGGCCGCGATGGCCAGGACGAGGCAGACGACCTTGAGGTCGGACAGGTCGGCACCCACGACCGCCGCGGAGATGAGGCCCGCCGTCGTCGTCAGGGCCACGGTCGCCGAGCCCTGGGCGACGCGCAGGGCGGTGGCGATGAGGAAGGCCGACACGATGATCGGCAGGCCGAGGTCCGCCAGGCTCTCGGAGAGGGCCGTGCCGATGCCGGAGTAGCGCAGCACGCCGCCGAACATGCCACCGGCGCCGGTGATGAGGATGATCGCGCAGATCGGGCCGAGCGCGTCGTTGAGCAGGGACTCGACGGTGGCCAGCGAGCGGCCGCGCGTGCCCAGCACGTAGGTCGTGACGAGCAGGGTGATGAGCAGCGCCACCGGCGTCTGGCCGATGAAGACGAGGGCGTCCAGCCACCAGCCCTCGCCCAGGACCTCGGCCGCCCGCAGCGTGGTGACCCCCGTGTTGAGCGCGATGAGGAGGAAGGGCAGGAGGAGCAGGCCCAGCACGAGGCCGAAGGAGGGCGGCACCACCTTCTCCTCGCCGCGCGAGAGCCGCCCGGCGCGGTCGTCGTCGTCGCCGTCGTCGAGGTCGGTGGGCTCGCCGCCGACCGTGCCCCGCAGGATGGTGTCGTTGACCGGCACCATGACCTTGCCGGCGTAGACCTGGGTGAAGAGGTAGACGCCGACGTACCAGGAGACGAAGGCGACGGGGATGCCGACGAGCATCGTGAGCCCGATCGAGCCCTGCAGCTCGGTGGCGGCGGTGACCGGGCCGGGGTGAGGAGGCACGATGGCGTGCATCGCGGCGAAGGCACCGGCGGCCGGGATGGCGTAGAGCAGGACGGAGCCGCCGAAGCGCCGGGCGACCGAGAAGATGATCGGCAGGAAGACGACGAGCCCGGCGTCGAAGAAGATCGGGATGCCGAAGAGCAGAGCAGCGACGCCGAGGGCGAACGGTGCGCGCTTCTCGCCGAACCGGCTGATGAGCGTGTCGGCGAGCACCTGGGCCCCACCGGTGACCTCGAGCAGCCGTCCGATCATCGCGCCGAGACCGACGAGCAGGGCGACGTTGCCCAGCGTGCTGCCGAAGAACGAGATGGCCACCCCTGCCAGGTCCCCGACGGGGATGCCCGCCGCCAGGCCCGTGACGAAGCTGATGAGGATGAGCGCCACGAAGGCGTGCATCCGCAGGGCGATGATGAGGAAGAGGAGCACGGCGACCGCCGCGGCGGCGATGCCCAGGAGCGTCCCGGCTCCGTAGACGGGGTCCATCGGTTCCATGAGCAGCCCTTCGGTCGGCGTCGACGGTGGGCCCACGCTAGTGCCGCGGCGCCCGGCGCGGCTGCCCGACACGTCGGAGAGCTCGT
>JASKZT010000369.1 GCA_030145965.1 Ornithinimicrobium sp. | reverse complement strand
ACCGGGGCGTTCGAGGCCGTCGAGCGCCGTGACGGCGACAAGAGCCGTTACCTCGGCAAGGGTGTGGAGAACGCGGTGGCGGCCGTGATGGACGACCTCGAGCCGCGGCTGCTGGGCTTCGACGCCTCCGAGCAGCGCCTCGTCGACGCCGAGATGATCGCCGCCGACGGCACCGACAACAAGGCCGAGATCGGCGCCAACGCGATCCTCGGCGTCTCCCTGGCGGTCGCCAAGGCCGCCGCCGACTCCGCCGGCCTGCCGCTCTTCCGCTACGTCGGCGGCCCGAACGCCCACGTCCTGCCCGTGCCGATGATGAACATCCTCAACGGCGGCTCCCACGCGGACTCCAACGTCGACATCCAGGAGTTCATGATCGCCCCGATCGGCGCGGGCTCCTTCCGCGAGGCGCTGCGCTGGGGCACCGAGGTCTACCACGCGCTGAAGTCGGTCCTCAAGGAGCGCGGGCTGGCCACCGGCCTGGGCGACGAGGGCGGCTTCGCGCCGGACCTGGAGTCCAACCGCGCCGCCCTCGACCTCATCGTCGAGGCCATCGGCAGGGCGGGCTACACCGTCGGCTCCGACATCGCGCTCGCGCTCGACGTCGCCGCCTCGGAGTTCTTCGACGAGCAGGGGGGTGGCACGTACCGGTTCGAGGGGGGCACCAAGAGCGCCGAGGAGATGGTCGACTACTACGCCGAGCTCGTCGACGCCTACCCCCTCGTCTCCATCGAGGACCCGCTGAACGAGGACGACTGGGAGGGCTGGGTGCGCATCACCGAGCGCCTCGGCGACACGGTGCAGCTCGTCGGGGACGACCTCTTCGTCACCAACCCCGAGCGGCTCCAGCGCGGCATCGACGACAAGGCGGGCAACGCCCTGCTCGTCAAGGTCAACCAGATCGGCTCGCTCACCGAGACCCTCGACGCGGTGGCGCTGGCGCAGGCCAACGGCTTCCGCTGCATGATGAGCCACCGCTCCGGCGAGACCGAGGACGTGACGATCGCCGACCTCGCGGTCGCCACCAACTGCGGCCAGATCAAGACCGGCGCCCCGGCCCGGTCCGAGCGCGTCGCGAAGTACAACCAGCTGCTGCGCATCGAGGAGGAGCTGGACGACGCGGCGATCTACGCCGGCGCCGGCGCCTTCCCGCGCTTCCGCGCCTGACAGGGTCGGCGCTGCCGTCCGCGCCTCGCGGCCAGCCTTCCGGCCGCGGGGCGCGGGGCGCCCTACCCTGGAGCGCAGTCCTGGCCCCCTGACCTGCGACCCTGACGAGGAGTGGCGACCACCCATGAGCACCGCCCGCGGCCCGCGCGACAGGCGCACCTCGGCCCCCCGCGCCGGAGGGCGCCCCGCCGCGTCGCGCCGTCCCGGCCCCCGTCCCGGCGTACGGTCCGTGGCCGGCGCCGGGTCCTCGGCGGCCTCGAGCGTCCGCCGGGCCCCGGCGCACGTGCGCCGGATGCTGGTCCTGCTCGCCCTGGTCGTCGTGATGTCGCTCGTCGTGGCGCCCGTCCTGTCCGGCTTCCTGCGCCAGCGCGCCGAGATCAGCGCCGCGCACGACCGCCTGGACACCGAGCGCCAGGAGATCGAGCGCCTGGAGGGCGAGCTGGCCCGGTGGGACGACGACGGCTACGTCGAGCAGCAGGCGCGCGAGCGGCTGCGCTTCGTCAAGGAGGGCGAGACCGCGTTCACCGTCCTCGACGACACCGGCACCGAGTACGTCGAGGCGCTGCCGGGGATCACCCCGGTCAGCGACGACGTCATGGCCGACAGCCCCTGGTACGGCCAGGTCTGGGAGTCGGTCAGGGTCGCCAACGAGGGCCTGCCGGAGACGACCGAGCCGTGAGCGCACCTGACCGCACCACCGCGCACGAGACCCCCACCGAGCAGGACCTGGCCGTCGTCGGGCGACAGCTCGGCCGCCCCGCGCGCGGCGTCGTCGCGGTCGCCCACCGCTGCCCCTGCGGCTGCCCCACCGTGGTGCGCACCGAGCCGCGCCTGTCCGACGGCACTCCCTTCCCGACGACGTTCTACGCCACCTGCCCCCGCCTCACCGGTGCCATCTCCACCCTCGAGAGCGAGGGGCTGATGAAGGACATGTCGCGGCGCCTCCTCGAGGACGAGGAGCTGGCCTGGGAGTACGCCCAGGCGCACACCGACTACCTCCGTCGGCGGGAGGACCTGGCGCACGTGCCCGAGATCGCCGGCGTGAGCGCCGGCGGCATGCCGAACCGCGTCAAGTGCCTGCACGTGCTCGTCGCCCACGCCCTCGCGGCGGGCCCGGGCGTCAACCCGCTCGGCGACGAGGCGATCGAGGCGCTGCCCGACTGGTGGGCGGACGGCTGCTGCGGCGCCCTGGACGACCGGTGAGGCGGGTCGGCGCCGTCGACTGCGGCACCAACTCCATCCGCCTGCTCGTCGCGGACGTCGGTGTCGACGACGTCGCCGCTGCCGGCGTGACCGGCCCGGTGCTGCGCCAGCTCACCCGGCAGATGCAGATCGTCCGGCTCGGGGAGGACCTGGACCGGACCGGCCGCATCGCGCCCGGCGCCATGGAGCGCACGGTCGCCGCGGCGCAGGGGTATGCCGCGCTCTGCCGCGAGGCGGGGTGCGAGTCCGTCCGCTTCGTGGCGACGTCCGCGTCGCGCGACGCCGCCAACGCGGGTGACCTCGTCGAGGCCGTGCGCGCGGCCTTCGGCGACCTCGACGTCGAGCCGGAGGTCGTCTCGGGCGACGAGGAGGCCCGGCTGTCCTTCGTCGGCGCGACGAGCGCCTTGCGCGCCGCCGGTGCCCCCGGCCCCTACCTCGTCGTCGACATCGGCGGCGGCTCGACCGAGCTGGTCCGCGGCACCGACCGGGTCGAGGCGGCGCGGTCGGTCGACATCGGGTGCGTCCGGCTGACCGAGCGGCACCTGCACGACGACCCGCCGACCGAGGACCAGGTCTGGGCCGCGCTGTCCGACATCGTCCGGGCGGTCGGGGAGGCCGCCGAGGACGTGGACCTCTCGGGGGTCGGCACCCTCGTCGGGCTCGCCGGGTCGGTGACGACGGTGACGGCGCACGCCCTCGAGCTGCCCGACTACCTGCCCGAACGGATCCACGGGGCCGAGCTGCGGGTCGCCGAGGTCGTCGACGCCTGCACCGACCTGCTGCTGCGCACGCGGTCGGACCGCGCGGCCCTGCCCTTCATGCACCCCGGCCGGGTGGACGTGATCGGGGCCGGCGCGCTCATCTGGCGCACCGTGGTCCAGCGCGTGGCCCACGACTCCGGCCTGGCGACGGTCCGCGCCTCGGAGACCGACATCCTCGACGGGATCGCCCTCTCCCAGCTCTGACCGGACACGTGCAGTGGTGGTGGGAGCGCCGAGCCTCGTCCATCGCGTACCCCCGACGGGACTCGAACCCGCACTCGGCCCATTTTAAGTGGGCTGCCTCTGCCAGTTGGGCTACGGGGGCGCGGCTGCAGGATAACCGGCGCGCGACCGCCTACAGGCGGGCGATCACCGCGTCGAGCATCTCCTCGGTGAGCCTGCCGGTGAACGTGTTCTGCTGGCTGACGTGGTAGCTGCCCAGCAGCCGCACCTCCCGACCGCCAGCGGTCACGAGCACCGCCTCGGCGCCGTGGCCGAACCTCGGCTTCGGCCGGGGCACCTGCCAGCCCACGGCTCGCGCCGCCCGGAGGAAGGCGTCCCACCCGATGAGGCCGAGCGCCAGCACCGAGCGCAGGTGCGGCTCGGCCAGCTGCAGGTCGCGCTCCAGCCACCCTGCGCAGGCGGCCTTCTCCTCCGTGGTGGGCTTGTTGTCCGGTGGGGCGCAGTGCGCCGTGGCGACGATGCGTATGCCGTGCAGGCGCAGCCCGTCGCCGGCGTGGTCGCTCTCGGCCTGGCTGCTGTATCCGGCCCGGTGCAGCGCCGCGTAGATCCAGTCGCCCGACCGGTCGCCCGTGAACATGCGCCCCGTGCGGTTGGCACCGTGCGCGGCCGGCGCGAGGCCGACGACCAGGACCGGCGCCTCCGGTCCGCCGACCCCGGGAGCAGGTCTGCCCCAGTAGGGCTGGTCGGCGTAGGAGGCGCGGCGGCCGGTCGTCGCCACGGTCTCGCGCCACCGCACGAGACGCGGGCAGGCCCGGCAGACGGAGACCGCCGCATCGAGCGCCTCCTGGTCCTGCGATCGTGCGGCCAGCCTCCGGACGCCCGCGGCCGTGCGGGCGACGGGCGTGGCGGGCCCCGCCGGGTCCTCGGGCCATCCGGTGCCGGGTGGCACGGGGGAGGGGAAGGGCTGGCCGGTCAGCGGGTGCGGTTTCGGGTCCATCGCGACCCCATCCCACCACCCGTCGTGCTCGGTGGAGGTCACGGATCGGTCACGATCGCGGGCGTGGTGGCGCTCCGCGCAGGGCCGGTACTACCGTGTGGGCGACGAGTCCCCTGTCCGCAAAGGTGCTGCAATGAACTCCCTGCTGCTCGCCGTCATCGGCGTGGCGATGATCCTGGCCGGATACTTCCTCTACTCGAAGTTCCTGTCGGCCCGCATCTACGCCCTCGACGACTCGCGCCCGACGCCCGCCCACCAGCTGCGCGACGGTGTCGACTTCATCCCCACCAACAAGTACGTGCTGTGGGGCCACCACTTCACCTCGGTGGCCGGCGCGGCCCCGATCGTCGGCCCGGCCGTCGCGGTGATCTGGGGCTGGCTGCCCGCCTTCCTCTGGGTCACGCTCGGCACGATCTTCTTCGCCGGCATGCACGACCTCGGCGCGCTGTGGGCCTCCGTGCGCAACCGCGGCCAGTCGATCGGTGCCCTGTCCGGCCGCTACATCGGCGCCCGGGGCCGCAACCTGTTCCTCGTCGTCATCTTCCTGCTGCTGCTCATGGTCAACGCGGCCTTCTCGGTCGTCATCGCCAACCTGCTCGTCGCGACGCCGACCGCGGTCATCCCGACCTGGGGCGCGCTCGTGGTCGCCCTCCTCGTCGGCCAGGCCATCTACCGCTACCAGTGGAACCTCGCGACGGTCTCGGTCGTCGGCGTCGTCGCCCTCTACGCGCTCATCTGGGTCGGCAACCAGGTGCCGCTGGCCCTGCCCGAGACGGTGCTGGGCCTGCCGGAGCGGTCCATGTGGATCATCCTGCTCTTCATCTACGCGGGCGTGGCCTCGATGCTGCCGGTGTGGATGCTGCTGCAGCCGCGGGACTACATCAACGGCCTCCAGCTCTTCATCGCGCTGGGCATCCTGTACGGGTCGGTCCTGCTGGCCCGCCCCGAGATCGTCGCCCCGGCGTTCAACACCAACGTGCCCGAGGGGACGCCCAACCTCGTCCCGCTGCTCTTCGTCACCATCGCCTGCGGCGCCATCTCCGGCTTCCACGGCATGGTCTCCTCCGGCACCACGTCCAAGCAGCTGGACAAGGAGAGCGACGCCCGCTTCGTCGGCTACTTCGGCGCCGTCGGCGAGGGCCTGCTCGCGCTCGGCGCGATCATCGCCACGACCGCGGGCTTCCAGACGCTCACCGACTGGGAGAACGTCTACCAGGCCTTCAACGACGGCGGTGTCGCCGCCTTCGTCGAGGGCGGGGGCAACATCATCGAGGCCGGGCTGGGCCTGCCGCAGTCGCTGTCGGCGACCATCATGGCGACCACCGCCATCCTCTTCGCGGCCACCACGATGGACACGGGGGTGCGCCTGCAGCGCTTCGTCGTCCAGGAGATCGGCGACATCGTGGGGGTCACGCTGCGCAAGGGCCTGGCCACCGTCATCGCGGTCGGTGTCGCGCTGGCCCTGACCTTCGGGGCGGGCGCCGACGGGGCGGGCGGCATGCTCATCTGGCCGCTCTTCGGCACGACCAACCAGCTGATGGCCGCCCTGACCCTGTCGATCATCGCGATCATGCTGCTGCGCCGCGGCCGCACGCCGCTGCCCGCGCTCATCCCGCTGGCGTTCCTCGGGGCCATGACGATCTACGCGCTGTTCGTCCAGCTCGGGACCTTCTACGAGCAGCGCAACTGGCTGCTGCTCGTCCTGGACGTCGTCATCCTCGTGGCGGCCCTCTGGGTCATCGTCGAGGCGTTCGCGGCCATGCGCAAGGCCCGCCACTACGACGGTGACGACGACCGGGAGCTCGCGGAGCTGAGCGGCGGACCGGCCGTGCGCACCGGCGACCGCCCCTCGAGCGACTGAGGGCCTACCCTCCAGGTATGGAGGATCCGTCCCGTCGGCCCCGCAGCCGCCTCGCCCGGGTGGCTGCGGGGCTGCGCGAGGTCTACAGCGGTCCCTACCGGCGCACGTTCGCCCGGGCACGGCAGGACGAGGACGACCTCTTCATGGTCATCGTCCTCGCCGAGGCGCTCGGGGTGCCCAACCCGGCCAGCTACTACACCGTCGAGCTGCTCCCCGTCGTCTACGACCAGTTCCACGACTGGCACCGGCGCATGGGGATGGACCGCTCGCCCCTGGACCACCTGTCCTGCTGCTGACCCTGACGCACCGCGCACCCGAGGAGCCTGATGCCGCACCCCCTGACCGAGCTCGCCGAACGGCGCGAGGTGCTCTTCGTGGGCGGCAAGGGCGGGGTGGGCAAGACCGCCGTCGCCTCGGCGCTGGCGCTGCAGCAGGCCCGCGCCGGTCGTCGGACCCTCGTCGTGTCCACCGACCCCGCGCACAACCTCGGGCACCTGTGGCAGCGCACGGTCGGTGACACCGCGGTCGAGCTGGCACCGCTGCTGCGGGGGGTCGAGATCGACCCGGCCCGGACGACGGAGGAGCACCTGCGGTCGGTGCGCTCGACCATGCTCAGGCTGATGCCGGAGCACCTGCAGCGGGAGGTCGACCGGCACCTCGACCTGGCGCGGGACGCGCCCGGCACGCACGAGGCCGCCGTCCTGGAGCGCCTGGCCGAGGTCGTGGAGCAGCGCCACCCTGACGAGCTCGTCGTCGTCGACACCGCGCCGAGCGGGCACACGACCCGCCTCATGGCCCTGCCCGAGCTCATGCAGGCGTGGACCGAGGGGCTGCTGCGCCGGCAGGACCGCTCCGCGCGCCTCGGTGCGGCCCTCCGGGGGCTCGAGGGGGACGACCTCGCCGCCGACGTCGTGGGCGCGGGCCGACGCCCAGCGAAGGGTCCGGGACGGACGGGGAGCGGGCCGGACCGCCGGGCGCGCCGGGACGCGGAGATCCGCGAGGTGCTCGACCGGCGGCAACGGCGGTTCCGGGACCTGCGCGAGGTGCTGCGCGACCCCGCGCGCACCGGCTTCGTCGTGGTCACCGCCGCCGAGCGGCTGCCCGTCCTGGAGTCGGTCGAGCTGCAGCAGCAGCTCGCCCGGGCGGGGATGACGGTCTCCGCGCTCGTGGTGAACAAGCGCTCGCCCTCCGGCGAGCAGGGCGTGCTGGCCTCCCGCCGTCGCGTCGAGGAGGGCTACGTCGAGCAGCTGGTGGAGGCGCTGCCGGACCTGCCGGTCGTCCAGGTGCCGCTGCTGCCGGTCGAGGTCGTCGGCGAGGAGGGGCTGACCGCCCTGCTGGCCCACCTGGCCTGAGGCGCGGCGACGGCGCCTCCCGGTCAGGGCTGGACGACCCCCTGCGGACCCACGGTGGCGCCGTCGGGGACGGGGCGGGCGCCCGGCGTGGGGCCGAGCCGGGCGTGGCCGGCGGCGCGCACGCCGCGGCCGAAGGTCCAGTCGCCCTCGACGGTGAGCGAGCGCGCCTCCTGCAGCGAGGGGGCGCCCTGCGGGAAGCGGCTCTCGAAAGAGGCCAGCGTCGTGTAGTGGTCACCGAGCGTCACGAGGGGCAGCGGGTCGCACACCGGCCGCAGCTCGGCCGAGGCGGTCAGCTCGAAGCAGTCCGAGCGCAGCAGGAGCAGGTCGTCGGTGGTCTTCACCGGCCGGAAGCGGGTGCGCGGCACCTCGATGGCGGTGGCCCCGTCGAAGACCTCGATCGCCGACCCCATCGCCGTCTCGATCTGCACGACGCGCGGGGAGGTCGGGTCGGTCGGGTCCACGGTCTTCTCGTTGCGGATGAGCGGCAGCCCCAGCACGCCGCCCCGCTCGCGCAGGACGGCCGCGACCCGCTCGAGGTCGAGCCACAGGGTGTTGGTGTTGAAGTAGCGGTGGCGCTCGACGTCGCCGAAGGCCTCGG
>JASKZT010000336.1 GCA_030145965.1 Ornithinimicrobium sp. | reverse complement strand
GGGTCGGCTTCGCCGTCGCGCTCGTCGTGCTCTTCGGCGTCGGGATGATGGTCACGATCAGCGCCGTGGGCCTGCTGACCCTGCGGGGGATGGCGCTGGTCGAGCGCGGCTCCGGGCGGTGGGCGGGCCTGGCCGGGCTGGTGGGCGCGCTGCCGCGGGTCGCCGCGTGGGTCGTCGTCGCCCTCGGCCTCGCCTACCTCCTCCTCGGGCTGCGCGGCCTCCTCGGGTGAGCCGCCGGGGCGGTGCGCCGGGTGGGTCGCAGGGCCGTGGGAGCGACCTCCTACGGTGACGGGTATGCCGACCACCCCCGCACCCCGCTCCGCACCGCCCGTCGCCGCGGTGCCGGACGTCTTCCTCGAGCACCTCGGGCCCGTGGAGGGCGTCGACGTGCAGCCCTACGACCCGCAGGACCAGGAGACGGTGCCCGGCGCCGGCCGCGACGTCGACGTCCTCGCCCTGCCCTTCGCGGCCGGGCGGTGGATGACCCGGCTCGCCGAGGTGCCCGGGCTGCGCGGCGTCGTGCTGGCCAGCGCGGGCTACGAGCACGCGCTGCCCCACCTGCCCGCGGGCGTCGACCTCGCCAACGCGGTGGGCGTCCACGACACGGCGACCGCCGAGATGGCGCTGACGCTCATCCTGGCCGCGCAGCGGGAGCTGCCCGGCTACGTGCTGGCGCAGGCCGAGGGTCGGTGGGACCGCTCGGGCGCGGGTCAGCGTCGCTCGCTCGCGGACGCCCGCGTCGTGATCCTCGGCTACGGCGGCATCGGCCGGGCCCTCGCGCGCCGCCTGCTGGCGAGCGAGTGCGAGGTGGTCGCCGTGGCCAGCCGCGACCGTGCCGGCGACGAGCTCGTCGACACGGTGCACGGCACCGAGCGGCTGCCCGAGCTGCTCCCGCGGGCTGACGTCCTCGTCGTCGCCGTGCCGCTGAGCGAGCGCACCCGTGGCCTCGTCGACGCGGCGGCGCTCGCGGCGCTGCCCGACGACGCGCTCGTCGTCAACGTCGCGCGCGGCCCCGTCGTCGACGCCGAGGCGCTGCGGGCCGAGTGCGCCGCGGGCCGGCTCCGGGCCGCCCTCGACGTCACCGACCCCGAGCCGCTGCCGGACGGGCACCCGCTCTGGTCGACCCCCGGCGTGCTCGTCAGCCCGCACGTGGGCGGCGGCACGCCCGCGTCCTACCCGCGCATGGGCGCCTACGTCACCCGGCAGCTCACGGCCTACCGGGACAACGGCCGGCTGGAGCACGTCGTCGCCACGGGCGAGGACCCCGCGCAGGGCTAGCGTGGGGGCATGACCCGCACGCTCGTCCTCGTCCGGCACGCCAGGGCCGAGGCGGCCGACCCCGGCGGCGACCGGGCGCGGCCGCTCGCGCCGCGCGGGGTGGCCGACGCGGAGGCGCTCGGCCGGTGGCTGGCGGCGCAGGGGCTGCGGCCCGGCCTCGTCCTGGCCTCCCCTGCGGTGCGGACCCGCCAGACGACCGAGCACGCGCTCGCCGGCGCCGGGGCGCCCGGCGTCGAGGTCTGGGGCGACCGGGGCTCTACGACGGTGGCCCTGAGGCGGTGCTCGACGCCGTGCGCGAGGCGCCGGCGCAGACCGCCGTCCTGTGGGTGGTCGGCCACCAGCCCACGACGGGGGTGGTGACGTCGGCCCTCGCCGACCGGGAGGCGTCGGCGCCCGCTGCGCTCCGCGCCCTGGCCGAGGGCTTCCCGACCGCCACGGCCGCCGTGCTCACGCTCGAGGCCGCCTGGGCGGACCTGCACCCGGGCACCGCCCGGCTCGTGGCCCTCCGCACCGCCCGCGCCTGACCTGGGCACGTGGGGTGGTGGTCCCTCACCCCACCGGACACCTGGGGTGGTGGGGTCAGAGCCTGTCGCGCAGCCAGCCGAAGTCGGCCGTGTGCTCCTCCGCGCCGCCAGGCGTCTCGCAGATGACCGGCGCGCCCGCGGCCCGCACGACCGAGGTCAGCTCGTCGGGGTCGATCTGCCCGGCGCCGAAGCTCGCGTGGCGGTCGGCGCCGGAGTCGAACCCGTCGCGGCTGTCGTTCGCGTGGAGGAGGTCGATCCGTCCGGTGATCCCGTGGATCCGCTCGACCGCCTCGGCCAGGGAGATGCCGCCGGCCCACGCGTGGCAGGTGTCGAGGCAGAAGCCGACCCGCTCGGCGCCCTCGGCCCTCTGCACCGCGGCCCACAGTCCCTCGATCCGCTCGAGCCGCCGGGCCATGGCGTTGTCGCCGCCGGCGGTGTTCTCGATGAGCAGCGGCACCTTGAGGTCGGTCGCCTCGACCGCCTTGCGCCAGTTGTCGAAGCCCTTGGCCGGGTCGTCGCCGTCGTTGACGTGCCCGCCGTGGACGATGATCCCCTTGGCGCCGATCTCGGCGGCCGCGTCGACGTGCTGCTGCAGGAGCTTGCGGCTCGGGATGCGGATCCGGTTGTTCGTCGTCGCGACGTTGACGATGTAGGGCGCGTGGACGTAGAGGTCGACGCCCGCCTCCTCCGCGGCCGCCCGCAGCGCCGGCGCGCCGCCCGGGTAGCGGACCTCGGGGCCCTTGAAACCCTGCGGCTCACCGAGGAAGTGCTGGACGAGGGTCGTGCCGCGGGCGACCGCCTCCGCCACGGGGTCGGTCTGGTCGACGTGCGCACCGATCCTGATCGTCATACCCGCCACTGTAGGCGGCCCGGAAAGGGTTTCAGGTCTGTCGGGAGCGCGACGTAGAGTCCGTGGACGTGGCAGAACCGGTGATCAGCGCGCAGGGCTTGCGCAAGGTGTACGGCGACTTCTCCGCCGTCGACGGCATCGACTTCGAGGTCCAGCCGGGGGAGAGCTTCGGCCTGCTGGGCCCCAACGGCGCGGGCAAGTCGACGACCATGAGGATGATCGGCGGCACGCTCGACCGTACCGGCGGCGACCTGCGGGTCCTGGGCATGGACCCGGCCGAGCAGGGCCCCGAGGTCCGCGCGCACCTGGGTGTCATCCCCCAGCAGGACAACCTCGACGAGGAGCTGCGCGTCCGGGAGAACATCATCATGTACGGCCGCTACTTCGGCCTGCCGCGCTCCTACCTGCTGCCCAAGTCCGAGGAGCTGCTCGCCTTCGCCCAGCTCGAGGCCAAGGCGACCGAGAAGGTCGGCAACCTGTCCGGGGGGATGAAGCGGCGCCTGACCATCGCCCGAGGCCTGGTCAACGAGCCGCGCATCCTCCTGCTCGACGAGCCCACGACCGGCCTGGACCCGCAGGCCCGCCACATCCTGTGGGACCGGCTCTTCCGCCTCAAGGAGGCCGGCACGACCCTGGTCGTCACGACCCACTTCATGGACGAGGCGGAGCAGCTGTGCGACCGCCTCATCGTCGTGGACCAGGGTCGCATCATGGCCGAGGGGTCGCCGCGCGAGCTCATCCGCGACCACTCCACCCGCGAGGTGGTCGAGGTGCGCTTCGGCTCCGAGCGCAACGCCCGGGTCGTCGCCGAGCTCGAGGGCGTCGGCGTGCGCAACGAGGTCCTGCCCGACCGCATCCTCGTCTACACCCACGACGGCGAGGCCTCGCTCGAGGAGATCGGCCGGCGCGGGCTGCACCCCGTCACCTCCCTGGTGCGGCGCTCCTCGCTGGAGGACGTCTTCCTCCGGCTCACGGGGAGGAGCCTCGTTGACTGACCGCGCCGGCACCGAGGTCGACCCGGCCGCGCTCGCCCGCTCCGGGCGCGCGCCCGCCCACACCGTCATGGCGGCCCGCGCCCGCGCACGCGGCGTCTGGTACTACGCCGAGACCGTCCTGCGCGGCATGCGCGCCTACTTCTGGCCGATCATGCTGTATGCCGCCGGCCAGCCCCTGCTCTACATGCTCGCGATGGGCATCGGCCTGGGCACGCTGGTCGACTCCGGCGTGGGCGCGGTCGACGGTGTCGACTACCTGACCTTCGTCGCGCCCGCCCTCCTCGTCTCGACCGTCGTCATGTCGGTCAGCGCGGAGATGACCTACCCCGTCATGTCCGGCTTCAAGTGGCAGCGGCTCTACTACGCGCCCGTGGCCACGGCGATCGGGCCGGGGCAGATCGCGCTCGGCCACCTGCTGGCCGTCGTCATCCGGTTCGTCGTCCAGGCGACGATCTTCTGGGTCATCATGCTGCTCTTCGGGGCCACCTCGAGCGGCTGGGCCACGTCGTGGCTCGTCGTGCCGATCGGCGTGCTCACCGCCACCGCCTTCGGCGCGCCGCTGCAGGCCTACGCCTCGACGATCAAGGACGAGGGCTTCCAGTTCGCCTTCATCCAGCGCTTCGTCGTCATGCCGATGTTCCTCTTCGCCGGGACCTTCTTCCCCCTCACCGCGATGCCCGTCTACCTGCAGTGGATCGGCTGGATCTCGCCGGTCTGGCACGGCACCGAGCTGGCCCGGCTGGTCACCTACGGGGCCCCGGTCTCACCGGGCATGTTCGTCCTGCACCTGGGCTTCCTGCTGGCCTGCACGGTCGCCGGGCTGCTGCTCTCGGTCCGCTTCTACACCCGGAGGTTGCGCTCGTGAGCAGCCCTGTGCCCGCCGACCTGGCCACCGCGCCGCGCTCCCGCCACTCCCTGCGCTCGCTGTCCTCGGGCAACGTCGGCGCCGTCCTGGAGCGCGGCTTCACGGTCATCCGCAACCAGAACTGGATGATCCTGGTCTCAGGCTTCTTCGAGCCGGTCTTCTACCTGCTCGCCATGGGCATCGGCATGGGCGGCCTGGTCGGCGAGGTCAGCGGCCCCGGCGGCGAGCCGATCCCCTACGCGGCCTACATCGCGCCGGCGCTCCTGGCCACCTCGGCCATGAACGGCGCCATCTACGACTCGACGTGGAACGTCTTCTTCAAGCTGCGCTTCGCCAAGCTCTACCAGGCGATGCTCCAGACGAGCCTCGGCCCGCTGGACGTGGCCCTCGGCGAGATCCTCATGGCGCTCTTCCGCGGCTTCGTCTACGC
>JASKZT010000324.1 GCA_030145965.1 Ornithinimicrobium sp. | reverse complement strand
CTGCCGCTGCACCCGGAGTACCGCACGATGCCGATGGTCTGGTACATCCCGCCGCTGTCGCCGGTCGACGACGTCATCCAGGACACCGGCCACGACGCGGAGGACAAGGACAACCTCTTCGCCGCCATCGACGCGCTGCGCATCCCGGTGGAGTACCTCGCCAACCTCTTCACCGCGGGCGACGTCCGTCCGGTGGAGTCGGTGCTGCGGCGCCTCGCGGCGATGCGGTCCTACATGCGCGACATCAACCTCGGGCGCGACCCGCAGGCCTCCATCCCGGCCTCGGTCGGCATGACCGAGGAGGAGATGTACGAGATGTTCCGCCTGCTGGCGATCGCCAAGTACGGCGACCGCTACGTCATCCCGACGGCGCACGGCGAGCAGGCGCACGCCCTGGAGGAGCTGGCGACCGACTGCCCGGTCGGCTCCTTCGACGACGAGCTGCTCGACAGCTCCGGTCCCTTCGGCGAGGGGTCGGGTCCCGGCTCGGTGACCCCCGTCGCGGTGGAGAACCTGCGCATGCTGCAGGAGCGCGCCGGCGCCGACACCCTCGTCTCCGGCGGGACCAAGAGCGGGCGGGTCAACCTGCTCAACTGGGACGGCCGGGGGATGCCCGAGGGTCTCTTCCCGAGGCGCGAGGAGGGCTTCGTCGCCGCGAGCGAGGGCACCGCGCAGGACCCGACGCCCGCAGGTGCCCTGCTGAGGAACGGTGAGGCGCGTCCGGACAACGTGGCCGGCTCCGACGGGGGGCTCCAGCGATGATGCCCTGGCGACGGCACCGGCGCACCACCCCGCTGCTGGATGCGCGGCACCAGGCCGACACCTGGCAGCTGTGCTCCCTGCTCCTGGACTACCCCGACGACGGGCTGCCGGCGCGGGTGCCGGCGCTGCGGGAGGTCGCCTCCGGACTCCCGGAGACCGTCGGCGAGCCGCTGCTGCGCTTCCTCGACCACGCGGAGGCCGTGGGCGTGGCCGAGCTGCAGCGCGACTACGTCGACACGTTCGACGTGACCCGTAAGTGCGCGCTGCACCTGACCTACTTCCTGCACGGGGACACCCGCAACCGCGGCGTCGCGCTCGTGCGCTTCAAGCAGCTGTACCGGGAGCACGGGGTGGAGCTGACCGACGACGGGGAGCACGGCGCCGAGCTGCCCGACTTCCTGCCGGTCGTGCTGGAGTTCGGCGCGACCGTCGCACCCGAGGTGTCCTGGCGCCTGCTCAACGACCACCGGGTCGGCATCGAGCTGCTGCGCCGGGCCCTGGACCGGCGAGGGTCGGCCTGGCTCGACGTCGTCCGGGCCGTCCGCACCACCCTGCCCGAGCTGGACGGCGACGACGAGCAGGCCCTGGCCACGCTCATCGCCCAGGGCCCGCCGCAGGAGACGGTCGGCATGGACGACCTCAACGCGCCCTACGCCATCGACCCCGCCCTGGACCACCTGCGCACCCCGCCCCCCACGGGCGCCGCGTGCGGCGACGGCGGCGCACCCGCCGGCACCCGCCAGCCTCTCGGCCCGACCATCCCCGTAGGAGCCCCCCGATGAGCACCGTCCTCTGGGTGATCTTCCCGTACGTCTGCCTGGCGGTCTTCGTCGTCGGCCACGTCTGGCGCTACCGCTACGACAAGTTCGGGTGGACCACCCGCAGCTCCCAGCTCTACGAGGACAGGCTGCTGCGCATCGGCAGCCCGCTGTTCCACTTCGGCATGCTCTTCGTCGTCGTCGGCCACTTCATGGGCCTCGTCGTGCCGCAGAGCTGGACCGACGGGGCGGGGCTGAGCCACGAGGTCTACCACGTCGTCGCGCTCGCCGGCGGCATCCCGGCGGGGGTCATGACCCTGGTCGGGCTGGCGATCCTCGTCTACCGGCGGCGCACGGTCGGCCCGGTCTTCCGAGCCACGACCGTCAACGACAAGGTCATGTACGCCGTGCTCGCCGTCGTCATCGTGCTGGGCATGTGGAACACCGTCGCCGGCAGCCTGCTCAACCTGGGCATCGCCGGCGACCACTACAACTACCGCGAGGGCGTCTCTCCGTGGTTCCGCCAGATCTTCTGGCTGCAGCCCGACGCCTCGCTCATGGAGAACGCCCCGATCGGCTTCCAGCTCCACGCGCTCGCGGCCTTCCTCCTCTTCGCGCTGTGGCCCTTCACCCGGCTGGTCCACGTCTTCTCGGCCCCCGTCGGCTACCTGACGCGGCCCTACGTCGTCTACCGCAGCCGCGACGAGCGCCCCGGCACCGCGACCGGCACCCGCGCCCAGAAGCGGGGCTGGGAGCGGGTCCAGTGAGCGGTCACCCAGGGCACCCGGTCATGGGCGACCTCGGGCCGTCCGGCGCCGCCGGGTCGGGGGTCGACGGTGCCGAGGAGGTCGTCGACCTGCTGGCCGAGGGGGAGCGGCTCCTCGAGGAGGCCCGCTCGGCCGGCCGCGGCCGGGCGGTGCGTGCGGTCGTCCGTCAGCCGGGCCAGAGCCTGGTCCTGCTCGGTCTGCCCGCCGGCGGTGGCCTGCCCGAGCACGACGCGCCGGGGCCGGCGTCGCTGCTCTGCCTCTCCGGCCGGGTGGTCCTCTCCAGCGGCGGGGCGTCGTGGGACCTGCCCGCCGGCACGGCGCGCGTCATACCCCCGGCGCGGCACGACGTCGCCGCCGAGGTGGACAGCGTCTGCCTGCTCGCGCTCTCGCTGCCGATGCGGTGAGCCGGCGATGAGCCCCGGACGTACGCTGCTGGACGTGACCGACCGCCTCCCGCCGCTCGTCGAGCCGGGTCCCGAGCTGACGCCCGCGCAGGTCTCGCGCTACTCGCGCCACCTGCTCGTGCCCGGCATGGGCATCGAGGCGCAGCGCCGGCTGCTCAACGCCCGCGTCGCCGTGGTCGGTGCCGGCGGGCTGGGCAGCCCCGTCCTGTCCTACCTGGCGGCCGCGGGGGTCGGTCACCTGACGATCGTCGACGACGACGTCATCGACACGACCAACCTGCAGCGCCAGGTCGTGCACCGGGCCGAGGACGTCGGGCGGCCCAAGGCCGACTCGGCCGCCGACTTCGTGCGCAGGCTCAACCCCGACGTCTCCGTCGCCGTGCGCCGGGTGCGCATCACGGCGGACACCGCGCAGGAGCTGCTCGCCGGGCACGACCTCGTGCTCGACGGCGCCGACAACTTCCCGACGCGGTACGCCGTGTCCGACGCCTCCGTCGCGCTGGGCATCCCGGTGGTCTGGGCGGCCGTGCTGCGCTTCGACGCCCAGGTGTCCACCTTCGTGCCCGGGCGCGAGGGGTCGGTGTCGCTGCGCGACCTCTACCCGCTGCCGCCCGCGCCGGAGGACGTCCCGTCGTGCGCGGAGGCCGGGGTGCTCGGTGCGCTCGTCGGCCAGGTCGGCTCGATCATGGCCGCCGAGGCGGTCAAGCTCGTCTGCGGCTTCGGCGAGCCGCTCGTCGGCCGGGTGCTGCTCGTCGACGCCCTCTCCCAGCGCACCCGCGAGGTGCCGCTGCGTCCGGCCGGCGACGTCGCGCCCCGGCCGGAGCGGGAGGCGACGAGGGAGCTCGTGCCGCTCGTCGAGGTGTCGGCCGAGGAGGTGCGCGCGGGGCTGGACGCACCGTCCGGCGGCGCCGTGCCGGTCGTGCTCGACGTCCGCGAGCCGGCCGAGCACGCGCTGGGCACCGTCCCCGGGGCGCTCCTCGTGCCGGTCGGGGAGGTGCTGACCTGGGAGGAGCTCGTCGGCCAGCTGCCGGAGGGCCCGGTCGTCGTGTACTGCAAGGCCGGGCCGCGGGCGCGCCGCGCGGCGGCCCACCTCGTGCGGATCGGCCACCCCGACGTGCGCGTCATGACCGGCGGCATGCTCGCCTGGATCGAGCGCGTCGACCCCTCCCTGCCGGGCTACTGACCGTGGCGGGGCCGGTCGTCGACCTCCTCGTCCTCGCCGGCGGCCGGGGCGAGCGGCTCGGCGGGCAGGACAAGGCGGCGCTGGAGCTGGCGGGGCGGCCGCTGCTCGCCCGGGTGCTCGACGCCGCGCCCCTGCTGGGCGGCCGGGTCGTCGTCGTCGGCGAGACCCCCGTGCCCGCCGGCGTGCTGCGCACCCTCGAGGACCCGCCCGACGGGGGCCCGGTCGCCGGGGTCGCCGCGGGGCTGGCCGTGCTGACGGGCGCGCCGCCGGGGTCGGGTGCGGCGCCGTGGGTGGCCGTCGTCGCGGTGGACCAGCCGGGGGCGGCGGCGGCGCTGGCCGCGCTGCACACCGTGCTGGCAGGGGTGGGCGACGAGGTTGACGCGGTCGGCCACGAGGACGCCGAGGGCCACCGGCAGTGGCTGCTGGCCGTCTACCGCCGGGTCGCGCTGGAGGCGGCGCTGGAGCGGCTGGGTCAGGTCCGGGACCGCTCGGTCCGGCGCCTGGTCGCCGACCTGGCGTGGCAGGGCGTCGACGCCGGTGCCGAGCACCTCGGGGACGTGGACACCTGGGCCGACGCCCGCGACTGGGAGCGCCGCCTGACCCGTGCGACGATGACGACGGACCGACCCGACCTGGAGGGATGAGCATGGCGACCGTGAGGTACTTCGCCGCCGCGGCGGAGGCGGCCGGCACGCAGAGCGAGCACGTGCCCGCGGACGACCTGGGCAGCCTGCTCGACCGGCTGGTCGAGCTGCACGGGGCGGAGCTGGGCCGGGTGCTGTCCCGCAGCTCGGTGCTCCACGAGGGGCGCTACGTCAGCGACCGCACCCTCGGCCTTCCCCACGACGCCGTCCTCGACGTCCTCCCGCCCTTCGCCGGCGGCTGAGCGGGCCGACGCGACTCGACTCCACTCGACGCTGTGACACAGGTGTCG
>JASKZT010000323.1 GCA_030145965.1 Ornithinimicrobium sp. | reverse complement strand
GCGTCGGTCGACGGGCGACCCTCACGCCGGAAGAAGCTGCCGGGGATCTTGCCCGCGGCGTACATGCGCTCCTCGACGTCCACCGTCAGCGGGAAGAAGTCGAAGTGGTCCTTGGGGTGCTTGCTCGCCGTCGTGGTCGACAGGAGCATCGTGTCCTCGTCGAGGTAGGCGGTGACGGAGCCGCCGGCCTGCCTCGCCAGGCGTCCGGTCTCGAACCGGACGGTGCGGGTGCCGAAGCTGCCGTTGTCGATCGTGGCTTCGGCGAAGGTGATCTCTGGACCCTCCATGGGCCCTCCTTTACATGTCTCTCGAGGCACGGGGCATCGTCGTTGTGCCCGGCCTTGTCCTTCACTGCGGGGGGCGCGTCTCCGCGGCCCGGGGCGGGGCGCCGTGCGGCACCCCGTCATACGCAGGAGGAGCGGCCCCCGTTGGTCGGGAACCGCTCCCCTGCGAAGCTCAGCGGCGCAGGCCGAGCCGCTTGATCAGCGACCGGTAGCGCTCGATGTCGGTCTGCTCCAGGTAGCGGAGGAGACGCTTGCGCTTACCGACGAGCAGCAGCAGGCCGCGTCGGCTGTGGTGGTCGTGCTTGTGCTCACGAGCGTGCTCGGTGAGCTCCTTGATCCGGGCGGTCAGGAGCGCGACCTGGACCTCCGGCGAGCCGGTGTCGCCCTCGGTCGTGGCGTACTCCGTGATGATCTCCTGCTTGGCAGCAGTGTCCATCGTCATAGGGCGACTCCTTCTCTCGTTGCGCGGCGCAGCCTGGGCAGGTCCACCAGGGCACTCTGGATCCGCGGCCGTTCAGACGGCACCTGTCAGGCTATCAGCGGGGGCGCGTCCCGACCGAATCGCGCCCTGTCGCCTCACGCCCGCGGGTGAGAGGCTGTCGCCATGACACTCCACCCCTTCCCGCAGGACTGGCGACGCGCGATGTGCATCGTCGCGCACCCCGACGACATCGAGTACGGCACCGCCGCGGCGGTCGCCGCGTGGACCGAGCAGGGCAAGGACGTGACCTACCTGCTCGTCACCCGCGGCGAGGCGGGCATCGACACCATGCCTCCCGCGGAGGCGGCCCGCGTCCGTGAGCAGGAGGAGCGGGACGGCGCCCGCGAGGTGGGCGTCGAGGAGGTGGACTTCCTCGACGGCTTCGCCGACGGGGTCCTCGAGAACGGCCTGCCGCTGCGCCGCGCCCTCGCCCGGGAGATCCGGCGACGCCGGCCGGAGGTCGTGGTGACCGGCACCTTCGACACGAGGTTCGCCAACGGCCAGATCAACCAGGCCGACCACCGGGTCGTCGGGCTCGAGGTGCTCGACGCCGTCGCGGCCGCCGGCAACCGGTGGATCTTCCCCGAGCTCGTCGAGGAGGGCCTCGAGCCGTGGTCCGGCGTGCGGCACCTGTGCTGGGCCGGCGGGCGGGCGACCCACGAGATCGACGTCACCGCGCAGTTCGAGCGCGCCGTGGCCTCGCTCGAGGCGCACCGGGCCTACAACGCCGCGCTGCCGGAGACCCACCCCTCCCCGCGGGAGCTGCTCACGTTCATCCTGGGCGACGCCGCCAGCGCGGGCGAGGACGGGCGCCCGACCCGCTACAGCTGGGAGGTCGACGTCTTCTCCATGCGCTGAGGCGTCGCTCAGGTGCGCCGCTGGCAGCTGCCGCACCAGAAGAGGTTGCGGCCGGCCACGACCTTGTGCCGCACCGAGGCGCCGCAGCGCAGGCACGGCTCGCCGGAGCGCTTGTAGACGCCGAACTCCCGCGGGACCGCGACCTGCTCACCGCGCTCGTGGTGGGCACGGACGTCCTCGAGCACGTCGTCGAGGGTGATGATCGCACCGGTGCGCACCCCCCAGGGCATGAGGTGGACGAGGTCGTCCCAGACCAGCTGCCACGACGGGCGCCTGAGGGAGCGGCCGGGGCGCAGCGGGTGCAGGCGGTGGCGCCACAGCACCTCGCAGCGGTAGATGTTGCCGACGCCCGCCACGACCGTCTGGTCCATGAGCAGCTCGGCGACGGTCTTGCCGGAGCGCGAGATCCGGCGGTAGGCCGCGTCGGCGCCGGTCCCGTCGTCGGGCTGGAGCGGGTCGGGGCCCTGACGCGCGACCAGCCGGGCGACCTCGGCCTGGTCGACCACGGTGCACGCCATCGGGCCGCGCAGGTCGGCCACGTGCTGCTCGCCGAGCACGCGCAGCCGCACCGCCCCGACGGCCGGGGGCTCGGTGCCGGTCGGGTCGACCGGCAGGACGAACCACGTGCCGATGAGCCCGAGGTGCACGTAGAGGGTGCGCTCGCCCGCGAAGTCGACGAAGAGCAGCTTGCCGTGCGCCCACGACCGCTCCAGGGTCAGCCCGTCCAGCAGTGACGCGCCCTCGGCGAAGCGGCCCTGCGGGCTGCTGACCTCCGGCGCGGTGCCGGAGAAGGCGTCGTCCAGGGCGCCGGCCAGGCGGTGCAGCGTGTGTCCCTCGGGCATGGGGACATGGTGTCAGGCACCGGTACCGGGCTCCTCGGGGGCCGGCCCCGCCGGTCAGCCCTCGGCGGCCGCGACGGCGCCGGTGGCGGGGTCCACCCGCAGCTCCACGCCGCTCTGGCCCGCGGTGTCGACCACCACCCGCCAGACCCAGGCGCCGTCGACCTCCTCGAGGGCGGCCGAGTCGAGCTGGCCCTGCGCGGCGCGGACGGCGGCCACGACGCCCTCGGCCAGCGAGACGGTGGCCCCGGACAGAGCCTGACGTCCCGCGTCGTCGAGGGGGTCCTCGACCTGGTCGCCGATGCCGTCGACGGTGATCCCGTCGGGCCGCACGGTCACGACCCGGGCCCCCTCGGGGGTCATGACGTCGACCTCCCAGAAGCCGTCCTCACGGTCGTCGACGCGGTAGGCGCTGCCCTCGACCTCGCCCAGGGCGGACTCGACCGCTGCGAGCGCGGAGGGGGTGACGTCGGCGGCCGGGCCGCCGCCCACGACGCCGTCCCCGTCGTCGTCCACCCCGTCGTCGTCGGTGTCGTCGTCGGGCTCGGTGGCCGCCGCCGGCGCGTCGTCCGTGCCGCCCGCGGCGTCCTCGTCGGAGTCGTCGGTGCCGGCGGCGTCCTCGTCGGCGTCGTCCTCGTCGGCGTCGTCGGTGCCGGTGGCGTCCTCGGTGGCCCCGGCCGACGTGGTCTCCTCGGCCGTGGTCTGCTCGGCGTCCTCGGTCGGCTCCTGGGTGGCGGTCGCCGTGGCCCCGTCGGTGGCCGTCGGCGCGACCGAGGTCGACGCGCCCTCGTCGGAGTCGCACGCGGCGAGGGACAGCGCGAGCGCGAGGGTGAGTGCTGCGGACAGGGCGCGGTCGGTCCTCATACCCCTGATCCTGCCAAGTCGAGGGTGGGCGGAGGCCCGCACCCCCGTCCGCTCCGCGTGTCCGCCCCCGTCACGGCTCAGGACTCGACCCGCACGACCTCGCCGGTGGCGGCGTCGACGTGCACCTCCACGTCGTCGCCGTCGTCGGTGCGGTCCACCGACACGCTCCACACCCAGGTGCCGTCCTCCTCGTCCAGCTCGACGTCGTCCAGGGTGCCGCCGACCTCGGCCAGTGCGGTCTCCACGGCCTCGCCCAGGGTCGTGGTGGCCGCCTCCAGGCCGGCGCGGTCGTCGTCGTCGAGGTCGTCCAGGCCGTAGGCCGCGCCTCCCGCCTCGCGCTCGGCCGTGGAGACCGCCGCCAGGGCGAGCGCGAAGAGGTCGCCGCTCGCCGCAGGGTCGTCGGAGGACGTCGCGGCCTCGTCGGCGGCATCGGCCGAGGGCGACTCGACGGAGACCCCCGGGCCGGGGTCGTCGGTGGACCCGCAGGCGGTGAGTCCCGCCGCGAGGGCAAGCGCGAGGGCGGCGGGAAGGATGCGGCTGCGGTGCGTGCTCATGGTCCTACCGTGGCAGGGGCTCGTGAGGGCCGCTCTCATGAGACTCCTCTCACCCCGGGGCCGCCCCGGGGCGGCCCTCAGCCGGTGTTGCGCAGGCCCGCGGCGACGCCGTTGACGGTCGCCAGCAGCGCCCGCTGGAGCCGGGCGGTGGTCTCCTCGTCGGCCTCACCGTCCGCCCGGAGGCGCCGCAGGAGCTCGACCTGCAGGTAGGACAGCGGGTCGAGGTAGTTGTCGCGCACGGCCAGGGTGCGCTTGAGCACCGGCTGGTCGTCGAGCAGGTCCTCCTCACCGGTGAGGAGCTTGAGCTCGGCGACCGTGAGCTCGAGCTCGGCCCGGATGTCGTCGAAGACGTGCCGCAACGGCGCCGGCACGAGCGTCTGCACGTAGTGCGCGGCGACGTCGAGGTCGGTCTTGGCCACCGTCATCTCGATGTTGGAGAGCACCGCGCCGAAGAAGTGCCAGCGCTGGAGCATCTCGCGCAGGGTCTCGCCGTGCCCGGCCTCCCGGGCCGCGCGCAGCCCCGAGCCGACGCCGTACCACCCGGGGACGATCTGGCGGGTCTGGGTCCAGCCGAAGACCCAGGGGATGGCGCGCAGGCCGTCCAGGCCCTGCCCGGTGTCCGGCCGCTTGCTGGGCCGGGAGCCGATGTTGAGGCGCCCCAGCTGGTCGACCGGCGTGGCGGCCACGAAGTAGGCGGGCAGGTCCGGGTCGTCGATGAGCCGGCGGTAGGAGGCGTAGGCCGCCTCGCTCGCCACGTCCATGACCGCGCCGTAGCGCTCCCGCTCCGCCTCGGTGGTGCGGGGGTCGCGGTGCAGGGCCGAGGCCCGCAGCGCGGCGGCGAGCGCCAGCTCGAGGTTCTCCCGCGCGAGGGCGGGCAGGGAGTACTTGTCGGAGATGACCTCGCCCTGCTCGGTGAACTTGATCTCGCCCTCGAGCACGCCGCTGGGCTGGGCCAGGATCGCCTCGTAGGTGGGACCGCCCCCGCGCCCGACGGACCCGCCCCGGCCGTGGAAGAGCCGCAGCCGCACGCCGTGCCGGGCCGCCACGTCGCGCAGCGCCCGCTGGGCCTGGTGGATGGCCCACTGGCTGGTGAGCACGCCGGCCT
>JASKZT010000316.1 GCA_030145965.1 Ornithinimicrobium sp. | reverse complement strand
CGCGCGCCGAGGGGTCGCCCAGGGGCAGGTCCAGGACCGCGCGCAGGTGCTGCTCGAACTGGCTGGTCACCGACCCGTCGATCGTCCAGTGCCCGCTGTTGTGCGGGCGCATCGCCAGCTCGTTGACGAGGTAGGCGCTCTCCTGGACGCCGGGGGCCACCTCCCGGACGACCTCGAACATCTCGACCGCGAGGACGCCGGTGACCCCGAGCTCGCCGGCGATCCGCAGCGCGCCCTCGGTCGCGGCCGCGGCCATCCCCTCGTCGAGGTCGGGAGCGGGGGCGAGCACCTCGGTGTTGATGCCACCCTCCTGGACGGTGTGGACGATCGGCCAGGCGGCGGCCTGCCCCGAGGGGCTGCGTGCCACGAGCGCGGCCAGCTCACGGGTGAAGGAGACCGCCTCCTCGAGGAGAACGCCGTCGGCCAGCGGGCCGGGGCTGCCCACCTGTCCCAGCCAGTCCGTCAGCTCCTCGGGGTGCTCGCAGACGCGCACGCCCTTGCCGTCGTACCCCCCGCGCGGCGTCTTGGCGACGAGGGGCCAGCCGACCTCCTCCCCGAAGGCCTCGACCTCCTCCGGCGTGCGCGCCTGCGCCCACCGGGGGCACGGGATGCCCATCTCGCCCAGCCGGCGGCGCATCGCCAGCTTGTCCTGGGCGAAGACGAGGGCCGAGGGCGAGGGGTGCAGGGCGACGCCGTCGGCCTCGAGCGCGGCGAGCACCTCGGCCGGCACGTGCTCGTGGTCGAAGGTGACGACGTCGCAGTGCCGGGCGAACTCACGGACGGCCTCGAGGTCGGTGTGCTCCCCGACCGGGCTGTGCGGCACGACGAGCGCGGCGCTCGCGGTGCGGGACTCGGCGAGGACCGACAGGGTCAGCGAGAGGGCGACGGCCGGGGGCTGGCACATCCGGGCCAGCTGCCCGCCGCCGACGATGCCGACGACGGGGAACCCGCCGTCGGCTCGCTCCGGGGCGGGACGCTCAGGTGCAGGACTCACGACGCAGACCCTACCCAGCGCCGGACCGTAGACTTGCGCGGGTGACCCAGCCCGCGCCCCGTGAGCGCCTCCTGCTGCGCCTGCGGACGCTCTACGACGCGCTGGCCCGCGAGGTCGCCAAGTTCGGCACCGTCGGCGCCGTCGCCTTCGTCCTGGACACCACGCTCTACAACGTGCTCGTCTTCGGCCTGCCGGGCGGGGTCGACGGGCCGCTGGAGGGGCAGCCGCTCACCGGCAAGATCCTCTCCGCCACGGTGGCCACCCTCTTCTCCTGGCTGGGCAACCGGTTGTGGACCTTCCGCCACCGGCGCCGCGCGGCGGTGGGCCACGAGCTGGCGCTCTTCCTCGTCTTCAACGCCATCGGCCTGGGCATCGCGCTGGCCTGCCTCGGCTTCTCCCGCTACGTCCTGGACCTGCACAGCCAGCTGGCCGACAACGTCGCCGGCAACGGCGTCGGCCTGGTGCTCGGGACGCTCTTCCGCTTCTGGGCCTACCGCAGGTTCGTCTTCAGCGAGGAGCTCGAGGCCGAGGAGCTGGACGACCTGGAGGAGCCTCAGGGCGTCTGGGCCAACGGCAGGTAGAGCGCGAAGACCGGCGGGCGGACCTGCGTCAGCTCCAGCCGGCCGCCGATCGTCTCGGCCGTCTCCCGCGCCACCGCCAGCCCCAGGCCGGTGCCCTGCCCCGTCGTCACCGCGCGGTCGAAGACGCTGCGCGACAGCTCGTCGGGGATGCCCGGGCCCTGGTCGCTCACCCGGAAGACCGCCGACGGCCCGGAGCGGGAGACGTGGACGTCGACCCGGCCGCCGCCGTGGGCCAGCGCGTTCTCCACGAGGGTGTTGAGCACCTGCGACAGCGCCGAGGCGCTCGCCTCGACGATGATCCCCCGCTCGCAGGTCAGCTCGATCGTGCGACCGCGCTCGGTGAAGGCGGGGGTCCACTCCTCGTCCAGCCCCGCCAGCACCTGGTCGACCGCGCTGAGCGCGCCGCCGGTGGCGTGACCGGCACGGGTGCGGCGCAGCAGCTCGTCGACGACCCCGGTGAGCCGCTCCACCTGGCCGATGGCGATCTCCGCCTCGGAGCGGGCCTCGGCGGCCTCCTCGGACTGGGCGATCTCCTCCAGGCGCAGCAGCAGCGCCGCCAGCGGGGTCCGCAGCTGGTGGGAGGCGTCGGCGGCGAAGGACCGCTCCGAGACCAGGGCCCGGGCGAAGGTGCTGTGGTGCCGGTCGATCTCGCGGGCCACGGCGTCGATCTCGCGGATGCCGGCCCGCCAGGGGTCGGGCTGCACGACGCGTCCCGGCCGGGTCTGGGGGTCGAGGGCGAAGCCGCCGGAGGCCATCTCGTCGGTGCGGTGCGCGAGCCTGCGCAGGGGGTCGGCGGCGAGCTCGGCCGCGCGGTCGGCGAGGGACCGCACGACCGGGGTGATCACCGCGATCATGACCAGGGCTCCCCCGAGGACGGTGCCGATCATCAGCCAGAGCGGGGTGCGCGAGTCCTCGTAGGGGCCGCCGCGCAGCTGCACGAAGATCCAGGAGACGAGCAGGCTGACCACGACGACCGTCCCCGCGACGACGAGGACGATCCGGAGTGCGAGCTCGCGCAGGACCGCCCGCAAGGGGTCAGTCCGTCCCGTCGGGGTCGTTCTGGAAGCGGAAGCCCACCCCGCGGACCGTGACGATGTAGCGGGGGTCGTGGGCGTCGTCCCCGATCTTGCGCCGCAGGACCGACACGTGCATGTCCAGCGTCTTGGTCGACCCGAACCAGCTGTCCCACACCTCGCGCATGAGCAGGTCGCGCGAGACGACGCGGCCCTCCTCGCGCATGAGCACCCGCAGGAGGTCGAACTCCTTGGTGGTCAGCCGGACCTCCTCCTCGTGGAGGAAGACCCGCCGCGCCTGGACGTCCATGCGTAGGTCGCCGCCGCCCCGCTTGGCCGGCGGCTCGGGACCGCGGCGCAGCAGCGCGCGGACCCGGGCGAGCAGCTCGCCCAGCCGGAACGGCTTGGACACGAAGTCGTCGGCACCCGCGTCGAGGCCGACGACGGTGTCGATCTCGTCGGTGCGGGCGGTGAGCATGAGGACAGGGGTGCGCACCCCGGCGTCGCGCATCGAGCGGCACACGTCGAGGCCGTCGAGCTGGGGCAGGCCGAGGTCGAGCACGAGGAGGTCGTGGCCGGGCTCCCGGATCGCCTCGGCCAGCGCCGCGCGGCCGTCGTCGGCGATGGTCACCACATACCCCTCGCGGCGCAGGGCCCGGGCGAGCGGCTCGGAGATCGTGGGGTCGTCCTCGGCCAGGAGCACCCTCGTCATGTCGTCCACCCTTCTCGGCCGGGAACCGGTGTGCTGGGCGTCACTGCCCGGGCCAGTCTGGCACGCGCTTGTCGACGAAGGCCGCGACACCCTCGGCGCGGTCGCGGCTGAACGCCGTGGCGCGCCAGCACCCGTCCTCGATCTCCAGGCCGGCGGCGAGGTCGGTGCCCATCCCCATCCGCATGGCCTTCTTGGCGTTGCGGACGGCGACCGGGGAGTTGGCGGCGACCTGCGCCGCGACCTCCAGGGCCCGCTCCCGCGCCGTACCCGCGGGCACGAGCTCGTCGACGGCCCCGAGGTCGCGGGCCTCCTGCGCCGTGAGGCGGCGGGCGGTGAAGATCATCGAGGCCGCGCGCGACCAGCCGACGCGGCGGGTCAGCAGCTGGGTGCCCCCGCCGCCGGGGATGACGCCGACGCCCACCTCGGGCAGCGCCAGCGTCGCGCGCCCGCCGGCCACGACCAGGTCGCAGGAGAGCGCGATCTCCAGGCCGCCACCGAGCGCGTAGCCCTCCACGGCCGCCACGGCGGGCATGGGCAGGTCGAGCACGCCGCGGTAGGCGAGCCGCGTCACGAGCCGGTGGTCCATCATCTGGGCGTCGGTGAAGGTGCTGCGCTCCTTGAGGTCGGCGCCGACGCAGAAGGCGTTCTCCGAGGTGCTCGTGAGGACCACCGCGCGCACGGTGGCGTCCGCGGCCAGCTCGGAGGTCGCCGCGGTGATCTCGCGGGCCAGGTCGGTGCTCACGGCGTTCATCGCCGCCGGGCGGTCGAGCGCCAGCTCCACGACGTGCCCTCCGTCGCCGTGCCGGGTGATCTGCAGCATCGTCGGAGCGGTCATGGGCGAAGGTTACTGGGGGCGGGCGTGCTCCACGTCACCGGCGTGGTGGACGGTGCGTCCCGCCGCGCCCTGCACGACGAGCGCCCCCGAGCGGTCGACGTCGGCCGCGGTCCCGGTCGCCCTGGTGCCGTCCGGCAGGTGGACGACGACCGGGCGGCCGAGGGTCAGGCAGGCGCGCCGGTAGGCCTCGCGCACCGGGTCCGCGCCCTCGTCCACGAGCGTCGCGTGCCAGTCCGCGAGGTGCCCGAGGTAGGCCGTGAGCAGCGCCCGGCGCGCACCCTCGGGCAGCGGCTCGCCCCCGGTCGCCAGGCGCCACGACGTCGCGGTGGGCACGGGCAGCTGGCCGGCCGCGTGGTCGACGTTGACGCCGGTGCCGAGCACGACGTCGCCGGTGCCGGCCACCTGGGCGAGCACGCCGGCGACCTTGCCCCAGGCGGTCCCCCCGGCCTCGAGGACCGGCACCTGCTCCCCCGCCCCCTCCTCGTCGGGCGGCACGAGCGGGACGAGCACGTCGTTGGGCCACTTGAGCCCGGCCTGGACGGGCCGCCGCGACGCGCCGAGGGCCTGCACGAGCGCGAGACCCGCGGCCAGCGGCAGCCAGCCCATCACCTGCGCGGGGACGGGCGGGACGACCGCGGTGACCGCCAGGGCGGTGCCGGGCGGCGACTCCCAGCGGCGTCCCCGCCGGCCGAGCCCGGCGCTCTGGTGGTCGGCCACGACCACCCGCCCGGGGCTGGGGTCCTCGAGGGCGAGGACGTTGGTCGAGGCGAGCGTCTCGTGCCACTCCGGGGCGGCCCAGCGCAGTCGGTGCATGGGGCAAGGCTAGGTTGGGGGCCATGACCGAACCGCTCTCCGCCGACCAGCCGGCCGACAGCTCCGCCGGTGG
>JASKZT010000299.1 GCA_030145965.1 Ornithinimicrobium sp. | reverse complement strand
GGTGCCGCAGCGGTGCGGCGCGTCCAGGTCTCGCCCGAGGTCATCGGCTACGTCGTGGACCTCGCGCGGGCGACGCGCGCCTCCCCGTCGCTGCAGCTGGGCGTGAGCCCCCGCGGGGCCACCGCGCTGCTGGCGACGTCGCGGGCCTGGGCCTGGATGTCGGGCCGCACCTTCGTCACCCCCGACGACGTCAAGGCGCTGGCCCGCGCCACCCTGACCCACCGCGTCGCGCTGCGCCCGGAGGCCGAGCTCGAGGGCGTGACCACCGAGTCGGTCCTCGAGACCGTCCTCGGCTCCGTCGCGGTCCCCCGCTGAGGCGCGCGTGGTCCTGCGTCCTCCGGTCGTGGCCCTCCTCGCCCTGGGGGTGGTGCCCGCCGTGCTGTGGCCGGCGAGCGCCGGCACGGCCGCGGCGCTCTGGGTCGCCGGGGTGGCGCTGCTCGTCGCCCTCGACCTGCTCCTCAGCCCCTCGCCGCGACGCGTGGGGGTCAGCCGCTCCCCGTCGCCGCGGGTGCGCCAGCACGAGGCCGCCACGTCCACGCTCACCCTGGTGAACGAGGGCCGCCGGCACGTCCGCGGCGTCGTGCGCGACGCCTGGGTGCCCTCGGCGGGCGCCGTCCAGGACCGCCACCGGCTCGACCTGCCCCCCGGCGAGCGACGGCGGGTGAGCACGACCCTCGTGCCGGTGAGGCGCGGCGACCGGCCGGCGGCGGGGGTCACCGTGCGGGTGCACGGGCCGCTCGGTCTCGCGGCCCGCCAGCGCACGACACCGGTCCCCGGCCACGTGCGCACCCTGCCGCCCTTCCGGTCGCGCCGCCACCTGCCCAGCCGGCTGGCCCGGCTGCGCCAGCTCGACGGCCGCTCGGCGGTGCGGACGCGCGGCCAGGGCACCGAGTTCGACTCCCTGCGCGACTACGTCGAGGGTGACGACGTCCGGTCCATCGACTGGCGGGCGACCGCCCGGCGCCAGCACGTCGTCGTGCGCACCTGGCAGCCGGAGCGCGACCGCCGCGTCGTCCTCGTCCTGGACACCTCGCGCACGAGCGCCGCCCGGGTCGGGGACGAGCCGCGCCTGGACGCCGCCATGGACGCCGCCCTGCTCCTGGCCGCCCTCGCGGCGCGCGCCGGCGACCGGGTCGACCTCGTCGCCGGCGACCGCGTCGTCCGCGCCCGCGCGGGGTCGGGCACGGGCAGCGGCACCGCGGGGCTGCTGCACGAGATGGTCACCGTCATGGCACCGCTCGAGCCGCGCCTCCTCGAGGCCGACTGGACCACCCTGGCCGGCGCGGTCACCGGGCTGACCCGTCGCCGTGCGCTCGTGGTCCTCCTCACCCCGCTGGAGCCCGCCGCCCTCGAGGAGGGGCTGCTGCCCGTGCTGCCGGCCCTCACCGCGCACCACCGCGTCGTCGTCGCCTCGGTCGCGGACCCGGCGCTGGAGCGGCTTCGGGGCGGTCTCGGCTCGCCCGAGGAGGTCTACGACGCGGCCGCCGCGGAGCGCACGCTCGCCCTGCGCCGGCGCACCGCCGCGGCGCTGGGCTCGCTCGGCGTCACCGTGGTCGACGCCTCCCCGGAGGACCTGCCCGTCGCGCTCACCGACCACTACCTGGCGCTCAAGGGGCAGGGGCTGCTGTGACGGGCCGGGGGGCCGCCGGCGGTAGGATCTCCCGGTGCTCCTCCTCCGTGACCTCCCCGCGACGCACCCGTGAGCCGCACCAGCGGCCCCGCGGCCAGCACCCGCCACCCGCAGCCGGAGGACCTGACCCGCTACGCGTGGCTCTCGATCGCCGCCGCCCTGGTGACGATCACCCTCAAGGGCAGCGCCTGGCTCCTGACCGGCTCGGTCGGCCTCCTCTCCGACGCGGCCGAGTCCCTCGTCAACCTCGTCGCCGCGGTCGTCGCCCTCATGGCGCTGCGCGTGGCGATCCGCCCGCCCGACCACAACCACCACTTCGGCCACAGCAAGGCGGAGTACTTCTCCGCCGCGGTCGAGGGCCTGATGATCTTCGTCGCGGCGGCGGTCATCCTCGTGAGCTCGGTCGAGCGCTTCCTCAACCCCCAGCCGCTGGAGAACCTCGGCGCCGGCCTGGCGATCTCGGTCCTCGCCGCCGCCATCAACGGTGTCGTCGCCTGGGTCCTCATCCGGGCGGGGCGCACGCACCGTTCCATCGTGCTCACCGCCGACGGCAAGCACCTGCTCACCGACGTGTGGACCTCCGTCGGCGTCGTCGTCGGCGTCGGCCTGGTGTGGGCCACCGGCTGGGACCGGCTCGACCCGGTCGTCGCCTTCGCCGTCGGGATCAACATCCTCGTCACCGGCTGGGGCCTCATCCGCTCCTCGACCGCCGGGCTCATGGACGTCAGCCTGCCGGCCGAGGACAACGCGCGGATCCAGGGGATCCTCGACGGCTGGACCTCCCAGGACGTGCAGTTCCACGCCGTGCGCACCCGCGAGGCCGGCCACCGCCGCTTCATGGAGATGCACCTGCTCGTCCCCGGGGACTGGTCGGTCAAACGCGGCCACGACCTCAGCGAGGACGTCATCGACTCGCTCATGGCCGACTTCCCCGACCTGCGGGTCAGCTGCCACCTGGAGCCGATCGAGGACCCGCGCTCCTACGAGGACATGGGCGTCTGAGCCAGGCTCCCCGCGCCGCTCAGCCCGCGGTCGGCGCGCTGGCGGCCTGCAGGTCCTCGCCGACGTCGCCGGTCACCCCGGCGCGCACCGCGCGCCGGCCGAGCGTGAAGACGTAGACGAGGAAGAGCAGCAGCGCCAGCACCCCGATCCCGACCCGCGCCCACGTGGGCAGGGGCGAGGGCGTCACGAAACCCTCGATGACGCCGGAGACGAGCAGCACGAGGACCAGGCCCAGCGCGACGCCGGCAGCCGTGCGACCCTCGGCCGCGAGGTTGGCCAGCCGGGTGCGGGGGCCCGGGGCGACCCACGCCCAGAAGAGCCGCAGCCCCACGCCGGCCGCGACGAAGATCGCCAT
>JASKZT010000260.1 GCA_030145965.1 Ornithinimicrobium sp. | reverse complement strand
CCACCGCGTCTCCCCCGGCCCCGCTGCGGGGCGGGCGGGCGGCCGAGCGGCACGACGACGGCGGCCGCGTCCCCGGCGGCCACGACGTCCAGCCCCACGACGTCGCGCGGCACCGGCGTGCCCAGCACACCGCTCGCCGCGACGCGCTCGTCGGCGATGAGGCAGTCCTGCACCGGGAGCACCTCGTGGGACCGGTGCACGCGCAGGCCGGGGACCCGCGCGCCGTCGCGGCCGCCACCGGCGTCGCGGACGTCGTGCCCGTCGTCACCGGTCTGCCCGTCGGTGACGGCGAGCTCGACGCGGGTGCGCCAGCGCAGGCCGTCGACGTCGCCCTCGACCTGCTCGCACACCAGGTCGGGCAGCTCGAGCCCGGCCAGCCGGCGCAGCTGCTCCGCGACGACCTCGGCCTTGAGCCGGCGCTGGGCGGCGAGGTCGGCGTGCTGCCAGTCGCAGCCGCCGCAGCGGCCCGGGCCGGCGTAGGGGCAGGGGGCCGGCACGCGGTCCGGGGAGGCGCGCAGGACCTCGACGGCGTCGGCACGGGCGAAGCGCCCTCCCCCGCCGACCTCGGTGACGCGGGCGCGGACCCGCTCGCCGGGCAGCGCGTGCCGGACGAAGAGGACGAGGCCGTCACCCTCGCGCCGGGCGACGCAGTGCCCGCCGTGGGCGACCGGTCCGACGTCCAGCTGCAGGACGTCGCCGACCGCGGGGACGGTCGGCGCGGCCGTCACGGCGCCGTCCCGTCCTCGTCGCGCTCGGTCCCCGCCACCTGCATCCGCTCGGTGACGTCGTCCGGCCCGTCGTCGGTCTGCCGGGTGCGGCCGGCGGCCAGCATCATCCCCATGACGACGACCGCGAGGAGGTAGGCGGGCCAGCCGAGCGCGATCTTGCTCACGCCCAGCCAGGCGACCTCACCGGCGAGGTAGAGCGGCAGCATGACGGCGACGCGCACGACGAAGAGGGCGACGAGCACCCAGGTCAGGCGGCTGCACACCCGGACGAGGCCGCGGTCGCGGCGCCAGGCGGTCGGCCGCTCGGCGTAGTCGGGGTCGCCGATGGCCACGACGAAGCCGAGCAGCGGCCAGCGGGCCAGGATCGAGACCGTCGCGCCCACGGCGTACGCGGCGCTGGTGATGATGCCGGGGAGGAAGGCGTCCTCCGCCTGGCCGGAGCGCAGCGCGAAGAACGCGGCGACCGCGGTGGCGAGCACGGCCGAGCCGAGGAAGCGCCACGAGCCGCCGACGACCTGGCGGGCGACGGCGAGGACGACGAGCAGCACCGCGGACGCGGCGACGGCCGTGCGGACCGAGTCGGTGACCAGCCACGTGGCGACGAACGCCACGGTCGGCAGCGCGGTCTCGAGCGAGCCGTACCAGCCGCCGAGCGCGTCGCTGATCCGTCGGCGGATGACCTGCTCGACGGTGATCTCGGCGTCCGCCCCGGTCGTCACGTGAACTCGGGGTTGCTCGGGGCCTTGGGTGCGTCGGTCAGGTCGGGCTCGCGGTGGCGGCCGGCGCTGATGCCGGCCACGCCCGTGGCGTCGGCGGTGCGCAGCACCTGCGTCGGCGCGGCGCCCTGCTCGGCGGCGTCCTGCTGGGCCGCCGCGCGGCGCGCCTGGGCCTGCTTCGCGGCCGCCTCGACGACACCGGCCGGGGCGGTCAGCTCGAGCAGCTCGCGCGGCGGGCGGGGCTCGTCCCCGCGGCGGACGACGACCTGGCGGAGGAAGGCGGTGATCGGTCGCAGCTGGGCGTCGTCGGTCGCGGCGGGGCCGTTGACGACGACGCGGAGGAACCAGCGGGGCCCGTCGACCCCCATGAAGCGCGCCGGCTGGAAGGCCACCCGGCCGTCGGGCGCGCGCCCGGGCATGCGGGCCCGGATCTCCTTGCCGAGGACGCCGGTCACGACCTCGGCCGCGCCACCGGCGTCGACGAGCCCGCGGGCGATGTCGGGGCGCAGCTCGTCCCAGAGGCCGAGGGTGCGCGGGGCGGCGAAGACCTGCAGCTGGGCCTGGGAGGCGCCGAGGCCGAGGGTCGCGCCGACGACGCGGCCGGTGTTCGGCTCGAGGTCCAGGCGCATCTGCATCCCGGGGACCGCGGGCAGGCGCAGCGCGCCGAGGTCGATGCGACCGTCCAGGTCGGGCCACTCCGTGACGTCGTAGGGCCCGTCGCCGGCACGGTCCCAGTCGCGGTCGACGCCCGGCTCCCCCTCGGCGGGCTCGGGACGGACGACGGCCGCGAGGTCGTCGATGTCCTCGGGAACGGTCTCGCGCTTCTTACGGCCAAACAGTGCCACGGGCGGCTCAGTCCTTCGGTCGGTGGGGGTCGGGGTGGGCGGTGCCGGTATGGCCGTGCCCGCCGGCACCGCGCTCTGAGGGCGGGAGCTCGTCGACGAGCTCGAAGGCGGGCGTGGAGACCTGCTGCACGACGAGCTGGGCGATGCGGTCCCCCCGGTGCAGCGTGAACGGCTCGACCGCGTCGGTGTTGAGGAGGTTGACGAGGATCTCGCCGCGGTAGCCCGCGTCCACGGTGCCCGGGGCGTTGAGCACCGTGACGCCGTGCCTGGCCGCGAGACCGGAGCGCGGGTGCACGAACGCGGCATACCCGGCGGGCAGGGCGATGGCCACGCCGGTCGGCACGAGGACGCGCTCGCCGGGGGCCAGGGTGCGGCCCTCGCGGGCGTGCAGGTCCACGCCGGCGTCGTCGTCGCGGGCCTGGCGCGGCACGGGGAGGCCGTCGTCCAGGAGCCGGAGGGCGACCGGGACGGCGGGGCGGGCTCGGGGGTCAGTCATCGTTCACGAGGGTACGCCCCGGCCACCGTGGTGGCCGAGGCGTCCGGGGGCCGGCGGCGTCGACCGCCGGCGCGCCCTGTCTCTCAGGCCGCGCACTCCGTGCAGACCGGCAGACCGCCGACCTCCTTGGCGAGCTGGCTGCGGTGGTGCACGAGGAAGCAGCGCGAGCAGGTGAACTCGTCCTGCTGCCGGGGCAGCACGTGCACGGACAGCTCCTCGTTGGACAGGTCCGCACCCGGGAGCTCGAAGCCCTCCGCCTGCTCGGTCTCGTCCACGTCGACGCTGCCCGAGGACTTGTCGTTGCGACGAGCCTTGAGCTCCTCGATCGAGTCCTCGTTGACGTCGTCGTCCGTCTTGCGGGGTGCGTCGTAGTCGGTCGCCATCCTTCTCCTCCTGTGGTCCTGCCGTCAGTCGCTTCGCCGTCGAGAACGCGCGAGGAACGGGTTTTGTGCCCCGGCCCCCCACCTCTGGGGCGTTCCGGCGTGTCGGGCGGATTGTGCCCTATCGGGCAGGCCGACGCGAACCGGGCGTCAGTCGGGCAGCTCGGCGCCGGTCAGGGCCGGGTCGCCGGCCCCCAGGCGCACGAGCTCGCCGCGCACGAGACCGTGCGCGGCGGGGCCACCGGCCACCACCATCGCGCGGGAGGGCGGGCTGTCGTGGTCCAGGCCCGAGACCACGCCACCGGCCTCGGTGACGAGGAGCACCCCGGCGGCGTAGTCCCAGGGATGGATGCCCCACTCGTAGTAGACGTCCACCCGCCCTGCCGCGACGTGGCACAGGTCGAGCGCGGCCGCACCCATCCGGCGCAGGTCGCGCACCCGGGGCAGCAGGTCGGCGGCCACCCTCGCCTGGCCCTCGCGCCGGGCCCGGTCGTAGGAGAAGCCGGTCGCCATGAGCACCTGGCCGAGGTCGTCGGCGCGGCCCACCTCGAGCCGCTCGGGCTCGCCGGGCCCTCCCGCGCCGGACGGGCCGCTGCGGCGCACGTGGGCGCCGCCCCCGAGCCGGGCGTGGAAGACCTCCCCGGTCGAGGGGTGGGACACCGCCCCCGCGACCGGCGACCAGGCGCCCGCCCGCGTGGGGTCGCCGACGACGACCGCCACGGACACGGCATATGCGGGGAGGCCGTAGAGGTAGTTGACCGTGCCGTCGATCGGGTCGAGCACCCACGTCAGCCCGGAGCTGCCCTCGCTGACGCCGGAGCCCTCCTCGCCGAGCACCGCGTCGTCGGGGCGCCGCTCCGCGAGGCGGCGCCGGAGCAGGGCCTCGGCGCGCTCGTCCATCTCGGTGACGACGTCCAGGTCGGTCGACTTCGTGCGGTGGACGTCGATCACGGCCGGGCGCTCGTCGTGGACGAGCCGCCCCGCCTCCGCCGCGAGCTCGACCGCCAGGGCCTCCAGCGCCGCGAGCTCCCCGGCCGGGACCTGCTCCTTCGTGAGCGCCACGGGTCAGTCCGAGCCGCAGGCGGCCGGCTTGGCGACCCGCAGGTTGGGGCAGCAGCCGGGCAGGCAGACCGAGGGCCGCGGCTGGTCGCCGGGCCAGCACGGCGGCACGACCGCCTCGCCGCGGGCCTCCGCGGCGCGCTCGAGCACGAGGTCGACCAGACCGGCGACGAACTCCGGGTCCGTCCCCACGGTCGGCACCCGCACCAGCTCGACGCCGAGCTCCTCAGCCGTCTCCACGGCCTCGGTGTCGAGGTCGAAGACCACCTCCATGTGGTCGGACACGAAGCCGATCGGGGCCAGCACGACCTGCCGGATGCCGCGTCCGGCCAGCTCGCGCAGGTGGTCGTTGACGTCCGGCTCCAGCCAGGGCTGGCTGGGCGGGCCCGACCGGGAGCAGTAGGTGAGGTCGTGCTCGAGCTCGATCCCGAGGGTGGCCGAGACCTCCTCGGCGATCGCTGCCGACAGCATGAGGTGCTGCTGGGAGTAGAGGTTGCCCTCCCCGTCGCCCGGTCCGGAGGTGTCGTCCATGCCGACCGGCACGGAGTGGGTGACGAAGACGAGGTGCGGGCGGTCGCCGCGGTCGACGACCTGGCGGGCGGCCTCGGTGACGAGGCGGGCGTTGGCGCGGGAGAAGCCGGGGTGGTTCCAGTACTGGCGCACCTTGTCGACGTGGATCGTCCTGCCCTCCCCGGCGAGGGTGTCGATGCCCTCGGCGATGTCCTCGCGGTACTGCCGGCAGGAGGAGTAGCAGGAGTAGGCGCTGGTCGTCACCGCGAGCAGGCGCGTCATCCCCTCCCCGTGGGCCTGGCGGAAGGTGTCGGTGAGGAAGGGCTCGGAGTTGCGGTTGCCGAGGAGGACCGGCACCTGGAGCTCGCGGCGGGCCAGCTCCTGGCGCATCGCCTCGAGGAGCGCGCGGTTCTGGTCGTTGATGGGGCTGCGGCCGCCGAAGTGCAGGTAGTGCTCGGCCACCGCCTCCAGCCGCTCGTCGGGGATGCCGCGCCCGGCGGTGACGCGCCGCAGGAAGGGCATCACCTCCTCGGGCGCCTCCGGGCCGCCGAAGGAGGTCAGGACGATCGCCTGGTAGGGGACGAGGCGCGTGTCCTTCTCCTGCTCCAGGCCCTCCTCGAGCTCGGCGACGACCTCGTCCGCGGCGTCCGTCACGGGGTCGGTGCCGGCCGCGGCGGCGTCCGGGGCGCCGTCGGGGCCGACCGGCACGGCGCCCGGGGCGGGGCGCACCGGGTCGGCGGGGGGCTGGGCGTCGGTGGGGTTGCTCACGGTCGTGCTCCTTGCTGTCGAGCGGTGGGGACCTGGAGATCCAGGACGATGGCGGTGACGCGGACGGCCAGCACGACGCCCACGGCGACCCAGGCGACCAGGGAGGTCAGCGCGTCGAGCTGTGCGGCGACCACGACGACGGTGGCGCCGAGGAGGGCGGGCACGGCATACACCTCGCGGCGCAGGACCTCGGGCACCTGCCCGACGAGGACGTCCCGCAGCGCTCCCCCGCCGACGGCGGTGATGCCGCCGACGAGGATGCAGGCCAGCGGCGGGGCGCCGAAGGCGAGGGCCTTGAGGGCGCCTGCGACGGCGAAGACGGCCAGGCCGACGGCGTCGAGGTACTTCACGGCGCGGCCGATGAGCCCCAGGCGCAGGCCGGGACGTCGCCGACGCAGGTCGACGAGGAGCGGCTGGCCCGCGACGACGACCACGCCGCCGAGGAGGACGGTGCCGAGGTACCAGGGGTCGTGGATGCCAGGGGGCGGCACGTCGCCGATGAGGACGTCGCGCAGGATGCCCCCGCCGAGGCCGGTGACCCAGGCCAGGACGGCGATGCCGAAGAGGTCGAGCCCGGCCCGCACGCCCACGAGCCCGCCGGCGAGGGCGAAGACGAGGATGCCGATCACGTCGAGCGCGAGCGCGAGGTCGGCGTGGGCGGTGAGCATGGCCCTGCCAGCGTATCCCGCGTCCCCGAGGCCTCCGGGCGGCGTGCCGTGGCCGCGAGCACCCCGGCGGGTGGCACAGTGGTGTGCCATGCAGGAGCTGAGGTTCACCGAGCTGGACGAGGGTGGCCGTCTGGTCGTCGTGACCGAGGACGGGACGGCCTTCGCCGTGCCCGTCGACGACCGGTTGCGGGCCGCCCTGCGCCGCCGTCCCCAGGCCGCCGACGGCGGGGGGAACCCCTCCTCCAGCGCCACGCCGCGCGAGGTCCAGTCGATGATCCGGGCCGGTCAGACGGCCGAGGAGGTGGCGTCGGCGACGGGGTGGGAGCTGGCGCGCGTCCGTCGGTTCGAGGGGCCGGTGCTGGCCGAGCGCGAGCACGTCGTCGGACTGGCCAAGGTCGCGCACGTGCGTGCCCAGGGCCGCACCGACGGCTCGCACACGCTGGAGCGCCGGGTGCGCGAGCGGCTGCAGAGCCGCGGCGTGCAGCCGGCCGGGACGCGGTGGGACGCCGCCCGCAGCGCGAGCCAGGGGCCGTGGACGGTGGTCGTCTCCTTCAGCGCCGGCGGCCGGGAGCGGCAGGCCGCGTGGCACTACGACGTGCAGGACCGCTCCATCGACGCGCTGGACGACGAGGCGCGCTGGCTGAGCGAGGACGAGCAGGCGCTGCCCGGTGGGCTCGCCGGCCACCCGCTGCTGGGCACGAGCACCGCCGAGGACGAGACGGCCGACCTCATGGCCGCCATGCGCGAGCGTCGCCAGGCCCGTGGGCGGCGGGGTCGTCGGGCCGACGCCGGCCGCGGTGACGACCGGGGCGCCGACCCCGGCGTCATCGACAACGAGCCCCTGCCGCTGGAGGACCTGCAGTACGACCCCGCCTCCATGGGCGACCCGCCCGCCGCCCACCCGCGCGGCCCGGTCGGCGAGGGCCGTGGGGCCGTGGCCGCGGAGCCGTCGGAGGCCGAGGAGCGCGGGCAGGACGCCGCGCAGGGTGGAACGCACGACGACGAGCCCCGTGCGAGGCGTGAGCGCCGCCGCCTGCGCATCCCCCGGCTGCCGGCCGTCCTGGGCGACCCGCAGGACGAGGACCGGGTGCAGTCCGAGGAGATCGCCTACGCCCGGACCCACGACCCGCAGGAGGTCAGCTTCGACGAGTTCTTCGGGACCGACGAGGACGAGGTCGACGTCGCGGGGGCGCAGGACCACGCAGACCTCGTCGGCGACCTGGAGCTCGTGACCGACCTCGACGTCGACCCGCAGGACGACGGCGAGCACGACCGGGCCGACGACGAGGTGCTGGGCGAGGACGAGCCGGTCGACGAGGTCGAGGACGACCCGAGCACGGAGGTGGACGACCACGTGGCCGGCGACGCGCAGCCGTCGGCGTCCCCGGTGGGCGCCGTCCCGGACGGGTCGGACGACGACGCCGGGACCGGTGGCTCCCCCGAGCCGGAGCCGGAGCCCGACCCCGAGCCCGCTGCCCCGTCCGGGCGCCGCAAGGGCCGACCGAGCGTGCCGAGCTGGGACGACATCATGTTCGGCGGCGGCGACCGCCGGCGCGGCTGACCCTGCCTCTCCAGATCGTCGTCAGAGAGACGTCCCCCGCGTCTCGCTGAGCCGGGCTTCCGGCGTTCCCGCCGCGGCAGGCCGAGGCAGGCCGGACCCACCCATTCCTGTGCCGCACGTGACACCGGTCCCGCCCGCGATCCACAGTCTTGCGTGGCTCCCAGGGTGAGCCGGCGTCGCGGCTGGCTCCCAGGGTGAGCCGGCGTCACGGTTGGATCGTGGGGTGAGCCGATGTCACGTGTCGCGCGCGGGTGGGTGCGGCGGTGCAGCGCCCACCTGAGCGGGAGGGCTGCGACCGGTCGAGGACCAGTGCGGGGAGGGTGGGACCTACCTCTCGGCGGGGCCGGGTGCCGGGCGAGCGGCCGTCGGGCCGGGCACGGGGCACAGGTCGAGGTCGAAGGGCAGCACCTCGGGGGAGAGCGCCTGGGCGCGTGCGGCCGAGGCGTTCATGCGGCGCATGTAGTGGCGGCGGCAGAGCATCTCGTACTCCACCAGCGGGGTGGCACCATCGGCCCCGGCGACGTCGCCGACGACGACCTGCTCGCCCTCGACGACCATGACGCCGTCGACGACGCGGGCGTTGACGGTGGCCGCCTTGCCGCACCAGCACAGCGCCTGCACCTGCAGCTGCTGGGTGCGGTCGGCGAGCTCGATGAGCCGCCGCGAGCCAGGGAAGAGCTCGGTGCGGAAGTCGGCGGTGATCCCGAAGGCGAAGACGTCGATCCCCATCTCGTCGACGAGCCGGGCCAGCTGCTCGACCTGCTCGGGCGTGTAGAACTGGGCCTCGTCGCAGATGAGGTAGTCGACCCGGCGGCCGTTGGTGACCTGCTCGACGACGAGGTCCCAGAAGTCCAGGTCGTCGGCGACCTCGAGGGCCGGCTTGGTCAGCCCGAGGCGGGAGGAGAGGACGGCCTGCCCCGAGCGGTCGTGGCGGGTGAAGAGAAGCCCGGCCCGCCCGCGCGTCGAGTGCGTGTGGTCCATCTGGAGCGCCAGCGTCGACTTCCCGCAGTCCATGGTCCCGGTGAAGAAGACGAGCTCAGCCACCCGCGCAGTCTACGAGGCGGTAGGGCGGGGGTGAGGCAGCGGTCGGCGCCCGGGCGACGTCAGACCTGGTGCACGAGCAGCGGGACGGCGGTCTCGGCGTCGGTGATGCTGCCGTGGTGGCCGCGCAGGCCCAGCACCGCCGGCCGCAGCAGCCGGGAGTCGAGGACCGTCCCCCGTCCCAGCATGGCGACGACGACCTCGCCGATGCGCTCGGCGTACCCCTCGCGGACCGGGCCGAACCACCCCGCCTCGATCGCCTCGTCGCGGCTGAGCACGACGGCGCCGTCGCCGAGCTCCTCGCGCCACGTCGCGACGACGTCCTCGACGGCTCCGGGCTCGCACCACGCCTGCGGTGCCCGCGGCTCCCCCGCCAGCAACCGCACGCCGGCGTCGAGGACCTCCTCGGCGGCGAGGTCGCGCCGCTGCAGCACGGGGGTCTCGATCATGCCGTGGTCGGAGGTCACGAGGACGACCGTGCCCTCCGGCGCCTGCTCGACCAGCCCCGCGACGAACCCGTCGACCGCCTCGACGGCCTCGCCCCACTCCAGCGCGTCGGGGCCGTGCACGTGCCCGGCCTTGTCCACCTCGTCCCAGTAGGCGTAGACGAGCGCGCGACCGCGGCGCCCCGCGTCGGCCAGTGCCTGCAGCACGCCGTCGGTCCGCTCCTGCGGCGTCTCGGCCGGCAGGAACGCGCCGCCCCTCTGCGCCGCGCGCGTGAACCCGGACCCGGCGAACACCGCGCGCGAGACGGTGGTGGCGGTGACGTCGTGCCGCCCGGCCTCCTGGAGGAGGGTGCGCAGCGGCTGGTGGGTGTGCGGGTCGGGCCCGTCGCGCCAGCCCAGGTGGTTGAAGAGCCGCTCGCCGCGCAGCGCGGTCTGCCAGCCGATGATCCCGTGGTCGCCGGCGCGGCGGCCGGTGGCGAAGCTGGTCAGGCTGGTGGAGGTCGTCGAGGGGAAGCCGCAGCGCGCGTCCGGGTCGGGTGAGCCCATGGTCGAGAGGAAGCGGGCGTGCCCGCCGCGCCGCTCGAGCTGGCGCGCGCCGAGCCCGTCGACGAGCACGACGACCACGCGCCGCGTCGACGGCAGCGACCACGTCGGCTCCGGTATGCCGTCCGGCAGCCCGGCACCGAGCGCGACCAGGGCCGCGGGCAGCACCGAGGGCAGCCCCGTGCCCGGCGCCGGCGGCTGGTAGAGCAGGGCGGCCTCCGCGGCCGGCCCGGTGGCGCCCCCCGGCGTCACGCTCAGCGTCCGAGCCGGGCGGACAGCTCCTGGGCGAAGGCGAGCGCCCGCTCGAGCTGGTCCACCCCGTCGGAGTCGGCGGCGACCCGCAGCGAGATGTCGTCGCTGGCCACGGTGCCCTCGTAGCCGTGGTCGCCCTCGCACTGCGGGTCCTCGCACATGGCCGGCAGCAGGTCGACCCGGGAGACGGCGCCCCATCCCAGCGTGAGGGTGACGGCCCGGCCCTCGAGGCCGCCGTCGTAGCTCTCGGGGTCGGACACGACGTGGGTAAGCATGACGCCGCGCACCTGGCGCAGGGGCAGGGTCTCGCTCGTCGCGGTCGCCATGCGCTGGCGCTCCGGGCCCTCGTGGTCGTCGGCGTGGGCGATGACGAGGCGACGGTCGGTGAGGACGAGGACGGTCAGGTGGTTGCGCACCGCCTGCTCGTCGAAGGTGGTCTCGGCGTGCACGAGGTGGGCGAGCACCTGGTCGCGCCCGACGGCGGTGAGGACCACGTCGTGGACGACGGCGGGCAGGTAGCCGGCGCGCTCGATGTCGGCCACGAGGGCCTCGGGCAGCGGGGACCTCAGTCGACGGACCATGGGGCCCATGGTGCCACCTGCCCGGCTCAGGACAGCATCGCGCGCCGCTCGGCGTCGGTCCGCGTGGGCGCCGGGGCGATCTGCACCTGCGCGCCCAGCACGTCCGCGCCGGCGGGGTGGGCCATGACCGGGTTGAGCCGCAGGTGCGCGATCTCGGGGTGGTCGTCGGCGAGCACCGAGACCCGCGCGACGAGGTCGTAGAGGGCCCCGTGGTCGACCGGCATCGCGCCGCGGTAGCCGTCCAGCATCGGCGCCGCGCGGATGGAGGTCACCATGTCGACGATGTCGACGTCGGTCAGCGGCGGGAACCGGCTGGACATGTCGCCCAGCAGGTCGACCGGCACGCCCGCCACGCCGAAGCCGACGACCGGCCCGAAGAGCGCGTCCTCGCTGCTGTGCACCTCGACCGCGATCCCGCCCGGGGCCGCCATCCGCTGCACGGCGATGCCCTCCGCGCCCAGGGGCTCCATGAGCGCCTTGAGGTCGCGGTAGGCGGCACCGACCGCCTTGGGGTGGCGCAGGCCGGTGCGGATCCAGCCCTGACCGGGCTGGTGCTGCAGCGGCGGCCAGGTCGCCTTGAGCACGATCGTGCCCTTCATCTGGCGGTAGACCTCGACGGCCTCCTCGTCGGAGTGCACGGGGATCGAGCGCCAGACGTCGATGCCGTAGGCGGCCAGCAGCGCGGTCGTCTCCTCCTGGCCCAGCTCCTCGCCGCGCGGCGAGCGGGCGAGCACCTGCCCGATGAGCTCGTGGACGGCGCGGCGGTTGATCCGGTCCGGGCGCAC
>JASKZT010000248.1 GCA_030145965.1 Ornithinimicrobium sp. | reverse complement strand
CCGTCACGGGTGAGCAGGACGTTGCCGGTCGAGATGTCACCGTGCACGATCCCCTGCCGGTGCAGGTCGGCCACCGCGCCCGCGACCGGCTGCAACGCGGTCACGAGCTCACCGGGCGAGAGCATGCGCCGCCGGGACAGCACCTGGGCCAGCGACCCGCCGCCGGCCAGCTGCGTCGCCAGGGCGACCGTCGCCGGCCGACCGGTCACCGGGTCCGGCAGCGGCAGCACGTCGTGCAGGCTGACGACGTGCGGGTGCCGCACCCCCGCGAGCAGCCCGGCCTCACGCAGCCCGGCCGCGACGTCACCCCCGGCGGGGGTGAGCACCTTCAGGGCCACCGTGAGACCGTCGCCCACGCGGCGGGCGCGCCACACCGTCGCGCTCGCCCCCTGCCCCAGCGCCTCGAGCACCTCATACCCGGGCACCTGCGGAGGCACCGGAGTCAGCCCGTCCACCAGCCACCTCCTCCGCACCAGCCCACCTCGCCCGGCCGGGCCGGCCGCGCTCCTGCCACCGTGCCAGCGGCGGACCGGTGGCCGCCGGAGTTGTCCACAGGCCCGGCGTAGAGTGGCGGCCATGCGTTTCGAGCACGTCGGCTTCGCCCCGGACACCGTGGACTACGTCCAGGCGTGGGACCTGCAGCGAGAGGTCCACGCCAAGGTCGTCGGCGGCGAGCTCCCCGACACCGTCCTCCTGCTCGAGCACACCGCCGTCTACACCGCCGGCAAGCGCACCGAGCCGCACGAGCGCCCGCTCGACGGGACGCCGGTCATCGACGTCGACCGTGGCGGCAAGATCACCTGGCACGGGCCGGGGCAGCTCGTCGGCTACCCCATCGTGCGGCTCTCCCGGCCCATCGACGTCGTCGGCCACGTCCGCCGCCTCGAGGACATGATGATGGGGGTATGCCGCGACCTCGGCGTCGAGACCCGTCGCGTCGAGGGGCGCTCGGGCGTGTGGGTCGACGCCGACGAGCGCGGCCCGGAGCGCAAGATCGGTGCGATCGGCATCCGCGTCAGCCACGACGTGACGATGCACGGCTTCGCGCTCAACTGCGACAACGACCTGGGCTACGCCGACGTCGTCATCCCCTGCGGGATCGCCGACGCGGGCGTCACCTCCCTGTCCAGGGAGCTGGACCGCGTCGTGCCGGTCGCCGAGGTGCTGCCGCTGGTCGTCGCCCACCTCGAGCGGGTGCTGGAGGGCGCCGCCGCGCGCTGAGCATCCTCCCCCGCGCCGCCGACACGCTGCAACAGGTGCGCGGCTGCCGACACAGAGGAGGTGTTGACTGGGGGCGCGTGCTCGGGCAGGTCCGCCGCCCGGACGGACCGGAGGAGCAGGGATGGGTGTCGCCGTACCGACGGACGACGGGCTGGCGGTCGCCACCCGAGGGCTGCGCAAGACGTTCCGGTCGGTCCGGGGCACCCGCGTGGCCGTGCACGGCCTCGACCTCGACGTCCCGGCGGGCGGCGTCCATGGCTTCCTCGGGCCCAACGGGTCGGGCAAGACCACGACGATCCGGATGCTCCTCGGCCTCACCCGCGCCGACCGGGGCACGATGCACATCTTCGGCACGCCGGTCCCCCAGCGGCTGCCCGCGGTGGTCGACCGGGTCGGCGCGATCGTGGAGTCGCCCAAGTTCTTCCCCACCTTCTCCGCCGAGCGCAACCTCACCCTGCTCGCCGACGCCATCGGCACACCCCGCACCCGCGTCGGGGAGGTGCTCGAGAGCGTCGGCCTCGGCGGCCGTGGCAAGGACCACTTCCGCGCCTACAGCCTGGGTATGAAGCAGCGCCTCGCCATCGCCGCCACCCTGCTGAAGTCGCCCGACCTGCTCATCTTCGACGAGCCGACCAACGGCCTGGACCCCGCCGGCATCTCCGAGATCCGCCGGACCATGCGCCGCCTCGGCGACGAGGGGCGCACGGTCCTCGTGAGCAGCCACATCCTGTCCGAGATCGAGCAGATCGCCGACACCGTCTCGATCATCGGCCGCGGCCGCGTCCTGGCCCAGGGGTCGGTCGCCGGGCTCATCGGCGCCGGGGGCGGCATGGTCGAGGTCGGCGTGCGCCACCCTGGCGCGGCGGTGCGCGTCCTGCGCGAGGCCGGCTTCAACGCCGAGTGGATGGCCAGGCCCACCGGCTCGGACGCGGCCGACGCGCTGCGCCGCGGCCCGGACGTCGACGACGAGCCGGGTCTGCTCACGGTCACCGGCGCCGAGCCGGCCGAGATCTCGCGGCTGCTGGGCGAGCAGGGCCTCTGGGTCGAGCGGCTCGTGCCCAGCCGGCGCGGCCTGGAGCAGATCTTCCTGGAGCTCACGCAGGGCGAGGGGCTGCCCACCCCGACCGTCGACCCGGCGGCCGTCGGCGCACCGGGTCACGGGGCGTCGCCTACCGGGCACGACGGGAGGGAGACGCGATGACGCGCCTGACGGCCGTGGAGCTGCGGCGCCTGCTCGCCCGCAAGATCGTGTGGGTCACGCTCCTCGGCGCGGCCGCGATCGTCGTCCTCACGCTGGCCACCGTCTTCATGCAGGCGCGCGAGATCGACCTCGCCCGCGCGGGCGCGAACCAGCAGTACGACCAGATCGTCGCCGACCACGAGCGCTACCTGCAGCAGTGCCAGCAGGAGGAGGCCCAGGAGCGGCGCCGTAGCGGCGACCCGAACATCGACTTCGGCTGCGACACCATGCAGGCGCCCTCCGTCGAGGACATGTACGGCCAGATGCCCTCGCTCGGCGAGCAGTACCGCCTGCTCCTCCAGGGCCTGGTCTACCCCTTCGCCTTCCTGGCCCTGGTGATGGGCTCGACCGCCGTCGCCGCGGAGTTCGCCCACCGCACCATGGGCAGCTGGCTGACCTTCGCACCGCGGCGCACCCCCGTCTTCGTCTCCAAGATCCTCGCCCCGGTGCTGGCGCCGGTGCCGCTGACGGCCGCCGGCATCGGGCTCGTGCTCGTCGGCGTGCCCGCCATCTTCCGGTGGTTCCGCCTCGACGACGGGGTCACCGGGCCGGAGTGGGTGGACCTGGCGTGGATGGCGCTGCGGGTCGTCGTGGTCTCCATGGTCGGGGGCGCCCTGGGGGCGGGCGCGGCCTTCCTCGTGCGGCACAGCGGGGTCGTCGTCGGCGTCGTGGTCGGCTACCTGGTCCTGGTCGAGGGCATGATGGGCAGCGCCCTGTCCGGGGTGCAGCGCTACCTGCTGGGCCGCAACGTCAGCGCGTTCGTCCAGGACGGCACGACCTGGGAGGTCTGGAGCAACTGCAGCGGCTTCGAGGAGTGCGTGCCCGTGCGGCACAGCCTCTCGCTCGAGCACGGTGCGGTCGTCCTGGCGGTCCTGCTGACGGTCGTGCTCCTCGCGGCGTGGGTCCGCTTCCGGACCGCCGACATCGACTGACCCGACGGGTGCACGGGCACCCGCCGGGCCGGCCGGGTGCCGCTCAGGCGGCGGGAACGGGGGTGCGCCGCCGCCCGAGGACGAGCGCGCCGAGGAAGGCGACCACCATGCCGACGACGGGCGGGATGAAGAAGGCTGCCTCGCTGGCGGCCCACGCGGCCAGGCAGGCGACGGCATAGACCGCGATCGTGTCCCAGCGCACCCCGGGCACCTCGCTCGAGCGCCCCGAGCGCCACTCGGCGCGCCGCACCAGGTGGTCGCCGAGGATGACGCCGCCCAGAGGCGGGATCAGGATCCCGAGCCAGACGAGGTAGTCGATGAGGCTGTCGTAGATCCCCGTCACCGCCAGCAGCGTGCCGAGCACGACGCCGGCCACGACGAAGGGCTTGCGGGTCCGGACGTCGAAGAGCTCCGCGCCGGCGACGCCGACGTTGTAGGCCGTGTTGTCGTTGGTCGTCCAGATGTTGGCGACGAGGAAGAGCAGCCCCCACACCACCAGGCCGAGGTTGAGCAGCACGACGACGAAGTCACCCTCGCCGAAGGCGAGCGCACCGATGGCGCCGGAGAAGAGCATGAGCAGCTGCGCACCCAGGAAGGCCGCGACGCAGGTCCAGAACCCCGCCGCCGGGGTGCGCGCGAAGCGTGTCCAGTTGGGCGCCTGGGTGCCGCCGGAGGCGAACGTGCCCACGATGAGGGTGACGGCCATCGCCAGGCCCATCGACGACTCCGGCCGGATGTCCATCATGGCGCCCAGGCCCCCGACCTCGTCGAAGGCCCGCCACGCGACCCAGGTCCCCAGGATCAGCATGAGCGGCAGCGCGACCAGGGACAGGACGTACATCCCCCGGTAGCCGATGTAGGCCGTCACGCCCATGAGCAGGCCGGAGCCGAGCATGAGCCAGCGGACGGCGGCGTCGCTGTCCCACCCGAGGGCCTGCCCGGTGAGCAGGGCCAGCGTCGCCACCGACACGCCGTACCAGCCGACCTGCGTGCCGCCGAGCAGCAGGGACGACAGCTTGGCACCCCGACGGCCGAACGTGGCGCGCGCCATCATCGCCGTCGTGAGGTTGGTGCTGGCGCCCAGCCAGCCCAGGGCGCTGACGTAGAGCCCCAGCACGAGGCTGCCGAGCAGCAGCACGCCGAGCAGCGGCAGGAACGCGAAGCCGGACCCGATCTGGGCCCCGGCCAGCATGGTCGGGGTGAACATCGTGAACCCGACGAGGACCACGGCCAGGGAGAAGGCGGACTTGCGCGCCTTGCGCGGCACCGGGTCCACGGGGTAGTCGGGATCGACCACCGCGTCCTCGTCGACCTCCGGACGCTGGTCGCGCGTGGCCCCGGTCACGGCTGCTCCTCCCCGATGTCCTCGGACCACAGGGCCGGGCGCTCGGCGATGAACTCGGTCATCAGCGACACGCACCGGGGGTCGTCGACGACGACGACCTCCACCCCGTGCTCGGCCAGCCAGTCGTGCCCGCCGCAGAAGGTGCGGGCCTCCCCCACCACGAGGCGGGAGATGCCGAACTGCCGGACCAGGCCCGAGCAGTACCAGCACGGGGACAGCGTGGTGACCATCGTCGTCCCCCGGTAGTGCGGCTGCCGTCCCCCGGCGCGGAAGGCGTCGGTCTCGGCGTGGGCCGACGGGTCGCCGGCCTGCACGCGACGGTTGTGCCCCCTGCCCAGGATGCGGCCGTCCGCGGCGAGCAGCGCGGCGCCGATGGGCACGCCGCCCTCCTGGCGCCCCAGCCGCGCCTCCGCCAGGGCTGCCTCGAGACCGGCGAGGTCGGTCGGGCTGAGGGTGGCGGGGGGCTGGTCGTCGTCGACGACCGAGGGGTCGGTGCTCACAGGCGCCTCCTGGCGGTCCGGGGCGTCGGCGTCGACGCCGGGTGCGAACGAGACTGGCACCACACCGGCGCCCCCGCAACGGGCAGGATGTCTTGATCCGCGGGCCCGGACCAGGACAGGATGTCCGGTACCGCCGTCGCCCGCCGGCGGCTGACAGAGAGGTGAGCCGTGCTGACCCTCGGCGGTTTCCTGACCCACCCGTGCGTGCAGCGTGCCGACCCGCAGTTCGTCGGGACCCCGGACCAGCTGGACCTGCCCGTCCGCTGGGTGCACTCCAGCGAGATCTACGAGATCGCCCCGCTGCTGTCCGGCGGCGAGGTGCTGCTGACCACCGGGCTCGGGCTGGCGGGCGCCGACCCGGGGATGCGGCGGCACTGGGTCCGCGAGGTCGCCGCCCGGGACGTCACCGCCGTGGCGCTCGAGCCCGGACGCTCGCTGGCCGAGGTGCCGCCGGAGATGGTGGACGAGGCCGGGCGGGCCCGGCTGGCGCTGGTCGTGCTGCGGCACGTGGTGCCCTTCGCCGAGATCTCCCGGCAGGTCAACTCCGACGTGCTCTCCACCGAGCTGGCCGGGCTGCGCCGGGCCGACCGGCTGACCCGTCAGCTCCACGACGACGCCGCGGACGGTGCCGGCCTGGAGGAGCTGGTCGGCCGCGTGAGCAGCACGACGCAGCTCCCGGTGGAGGTCCAGACCCTGAGCGGCCAGCCCGTCGCGGCCTCCACGCCGCGGCACGGGCACGCCCGCCGGCGGGTCGGGCGCACCGCCCGGGCGACGGTGCGGGCGGCCGGGGCGCCCTGGGGCCACGTCCTCGTCGGCCCCGCCGACGACCCCGAGCTGCAGCAGGTCGCCGACCGCGTCGCGGCCGTCGTCGGGCTGGTCGTCGAGCGCTCGGCCGTCGCGGGCGGCACGCCGTCGCGCCCTGGCGCGACCCTCCTCGACGACCTCGTCGAACGGACCGACACGGGGCCGGTCGACCTCCTCGCCCGGGCCGCGCTGTGCGGCTTCCACCCCCTGCCCCAGCAGCGGGTGCTCGGCGTGGCGGGGGTGTGCGCGGACCCCCGCCGGGCGGCGGTGCTCCTGTCCCGGACCCCGGGTCTCGGCCCGCACCTCGTCGAACCCGTGCGGGGCCAGGTGCTGGGACTCGTCGCCGCCCCGCCCGGTGCGGACCCTGCGGGGCTGGTCGCACAGCTGCTGCACGAGCCGGCCCGCCGGTGCGGCACCGACGTGGTCGTCGGCCCTCCGGTCGACCTGGGCGCCGCAGGACGCAGCCTGGCCAGGGCACGCGCCGGGCTCGCCGCCGGCGCCGGGGCGACCGGCGCGCGCAGCTGGCGCCGGACGACGCTGCCGCTCCTGCTCCGCACGGTGCCGCCGGACCAGCTCGAGCTGCTCGTCGAGGACGCGCTCGGGCCGTTGCTCGCCTGGGACCGTGACCACGGCACCGACCTCGTGGGCACCCTGGCGACGTGGATCGAGCACGGCCTGAACACGAGCTCGGCCGCGCGGGCGCTGCACGTGCGTCGGCAGACCCTGCACGAGCGGCTGGCCCGCGTGCGGTCGGTGCTCGGCTACGACCCCGCCGACGGGCGGGAGCTCGGTCACCTCGTGGCGGCCGTCGCGGCGACCGCTCTCCCGGGCGTGCGCGACACGAGGTCCTCGCCACGCGGATGACCAGCCCCCGGCGCCTCGGCACCCGTCCTGCCCTGCGTTTCGGCATACCCGCGCCCCGGCTTAGGCTGATGGGGTGCATGCCCGCCGCGGCGGGCGCCGTGACAACGCTAGGAGCACCCTGTGACCGTCGCACCGGAGGGCCGTCGTCTGATGCGGGTCGAGGCCCGCAACGCCGAGACGCCCATCGAGCGCAAGCCGTCGTGGATCCGCACCACCGCCAAGATGGGGCCGGAGTACCAGGAGCTGCACTCGATGGTCCGCAAGGGCGGGCTGCACACGGTGTGCCAGGAGGCCGGCTGCCCCAACATCTTCGAGTGCTGGGAGGACCGCGAGG
>JASKZT010000201.1 GCA_030145965.1 Ornithinimicrobium sp. | reverse complement strand
CGCCAGCAGGATCGCCGGGAAGAAGTAGACGCCGAGGAAGAGCGCCCCGATCTTGCGCCGCCCGAAGAACTCCAGCCGGCTCACGGCGTAGGCGCCCGGGATGGAGACGAGCAGGGTGATGCCCACCGTGCCCAGCGCGACGAGCAGGCTGTTGCGGATGAAGCGCAGGAACCCCTGGCCGCCGTTGGCCTGGGAGGCCAGCACGTCGGCGTAGGTGTCGAGGTTCAGCTCGTCCAGGCTCGGCCACAGGGCGCCGGGGTTGGCCAGCACCCCGCCGAGGGAGCGGAAGGACAGCATGAGCATGTAGTAGAAGGGGAACGCGGCGGCGAGCACCAGCAGCCCGATGACCACCGGCCGCAGCACCCGGATGGCACGTCGCTCGACCTGGTCGCGGCTCATGCCACCTCCTCCTTGCGCCCGAACACCTTGAGGTAGACCGCGACCAGCACCGCAAGGATGAGCGCGAGCACGAGCGCCAGCGCCGCGGCCTGGCCGATGTTGCCGCTGGCGATGAGGTAGTTGAAGACCCGCACCGTGACGACCTGGGTGCCGGCGGCACCGCCGGTGAGCAGGTAGATGTCGTCGAAGTTGTTGAACGTCCAGATGAAGCGCAGCACGGTGAGCACCGCGATGGTGGGCATGAGCTGGGGCAGGACGATGTGGCGGAACTGCTGCACCGGCGTCGCGCCGTCCACCGTCGCCGCCTCCTCGAGCGTGGCCGGCATACCCTCCAGCCGGGCGGTGAGGAAGAGGAAGGCGAAGGGGAAGGAGCGCCAGGCCTCGAAGGCGATGACCGTGGCCAGCGCCGTCGTGATCGGCAGGTCGACGATGCCGAAGAAGGAGACGGGGGAGCTCTCGCTGAGGAAGGCGATGGGCCGGTCCCACAGGTTGAGCTCGGTGCCCCAGTGGTTGATGAGGCCGAACTGCGGGCTGAGCATCGTCGACCACACGAACGCCGCCGCGACGACGGGGGCGACGTAGGGCAGCAGGAGGACCGAGCGCACCAGGCCGCGGCCGGGGAAGGGCTTGCGCAGCGCCAGCGCGGCGAGCAGGCCGAAGCCGATCGCGCCGGCGGTGCCGAGCACGGAGTAGGTGACGGTGGTCGTCAGCGCGGTCCAGAAGCCGTCGGCGGTGACGACCGCCCGGAAGTTGTCGAGGGAGTAGTCCCCGAAGAGACCGGTGCTGCGCAGGTTGAGCAGCCGCACGTTCTGGAAGGCCAGGGAGACGGTCCAGACGATCGGCAGCACGACCATCACCACGACGATGATGAAGGTCGGGCTGATGAGGAGGTAGCCGACCCGGCGGTCCTCCCGGGCCCGTGCGGAGCGCGGGCGCCGGCTGGTCCGGGGGCTCTTGGACCCCTGGACCGCCGGCGCCCCCTGCGCGAGGCTCATCGCTGGCTGTCCGCCACCGAGGTGATGGCGCTGGCGGCCCGCTCGGCGGCCTCCTGCGCCGGGGTGCCGGTCGTGACGGCGTTGACCGCGCCGGCGATCGGCTGCTCGCCCTGCAGCGCGCCGAGCAGGTTGCCCTGGCCCTGCGGGATCGCCCAGCGGCTGAGGTTGGAGGCGCCCTCGGTCAGCGCGCTGATGACGTCGTCGCCGTAGAAGTCGCTCAGCGGTGCCTTGGTGTCCACGCCGACCTCGAGCTCGGCCCACTGCTCGGAGTAGGTCTCGGGCTCCTCGGCGGTGCCGGTGCGGACCGGGACCTTGCCCTCGGGCGCGATGGCGATCCACGGCATGTAGCCGTCGTTCATCATGTAGGTGATGAACTCCGAGGCGCCCTCGGTGTCGGCCTCGGCCGGCACCATCCAGGAGGTGATCTCGCCGAAGGTCACCGGCTCGGTGCCCGACGGGCCCTGGATCGAGGTGACGACGCCGCTGTTCTCCGCGAGCCACGCCGGGTCCTCGGTGCACTCCTCGCACGTGGGGGCGGCGTCGTTGCGCAGGCCGGCGAGCTCGTCGAGGATGAACGTCGACCAGACCATCATCGCGGCGTCGCCGGCGAAGTACTGCGCCCGGACGGTGTCGACGTCCTGGATCCCGGAGACCGAGTGCTCCTGGAGCAGGGTGCCGTAGAAGTCGAGGGCCTCGACGCACTCGGGGCTGCCGAAGGCGGTCTCGCCGGCGTCGTCGACGAGCTGGCAGTTGTTGCCCAGGGCGACGTGCTCGAAGGTCTGCTCGGTGAAGGCGTCGGCCGGGGCGTTGGCGCCGACGAAGCCGGCCACGCCGTCGCCGTCCAGCTCCTGCGCGGCGGCGGTGATCGCCTCGTAGGTGCTGGGCTCCTCGAGCCCGGCCTCCTCGAAGAGGTCCTTGCGGTAGACGAGCAGCTGGGTCCACGACTCGCTGGGGACCGCCAGGGCGGTGCCCTCGTCGGCGGTGAGCTCGAGCGCGCTCTCGTTGAAGGTGTCGGCACCGAGGCCCTCGATGATCGAGCCGGCCACGTCCGGCTCGAGCAGGTCGTTGGCCGCGAGGGTGCGCACCTGCGGCAGCGAGGCGCCGCCGATGACGTCGGGCAGGTCGCCGGCCGCGGCCGAGCTGGTGAGCAGCTGGTTGAACTGGTCCTCGGCGACCGGGACGAGGTCGACCTGGGTGCCGGTCGCCTCGGTGAAGTCGTCGACGATCGCCTGGGTGGCGGCGACGCGGTCGGGCAGGTCCTCCTGGATCCAGACCTTGATGCCGGCGCCCTCGCCGGAGCTGCCGGAGCCGTCGCCGTCACCGCCGCCGCTGCAGGCGGCGAGCGGGACGGTCACCGCGACGGCGGTCAGCAGCGCGAGCCGGGACCGGGTGCGGGTGAACGGGGTTTGACGTGCCATGACGGGGCCTCCACCTGTCGTCGTTGACTTCTGCACAAGCATTGGACATTAACCTAGCGGGCGTCAAGCAATAATGGTCACGATCTAGTCTCGGTCCACGCCGCACCGCAGCGGCCTGACACCCCGGGAGGTGGTGCCCATGCCGGTCCAGGCGGGACACATCCTGCAGCTCGTGCGCGCCGGCGAGGCCACCACGCGCGGCGACCTCCTCGAGGCGACGGGGCTGTCCCGCATGACGGTGGCCCAGCGCGTCGACCTGCTGCTCTCCGCCGGCCTGCTCGTCGAGACCGACGCGCCGACGACCGCCCGGGGCCGGCCGCGCAGGGCGCTGCGCTTCAACGGCCGGCACGCCGTCGTCGCCGTCGCGGCGGTCGACACGACCCATACCGTGACGGCGGTGACCGACCTGGACGGGCGCGTCCTCGCCCGCAGGGTGCTCGAGACCCCGGTCGCCGACGGCCCGCTGCCGACCCTGAGCGCCATCAGCGCCTCGCTGTCCTCGCTCATGACTCCTGGCCTGCCGCCACTGGCGGGCATCGGGGTGAGCGTGCCTGGACCGGTGGACCCGGCGACCGGGCGCCCCTCGGAGCCGCCGATCATGCCGGGCTGGGACGCCTACCCGATCGCCGAGCACCTGCGCGAGCACGTGGCCGACGTGCCCGTGCACACCGCCAACGACGCGGACGCGGCCGCGGTGGGCGAGTACGTCGCGCAGTACCGCGGGTGCCGCTCGCTCGTGCTCGTCAAGGTCTCGACCGGCATCGGCACCGGCATCGTCATCGACGGCGGCCGCTACGCCGGCGCCGACGGCGGCGCGGGCGACATCGGGCACGTGCGCGTCGAGCACCCTGGCGAGACCCGGTGCATGTGCGGGGGCAGCGGCTGCCTGGCCGCCGTCGCCAGCGGCCGCGCCGTCGCCGCCGCCCTGCGCGGCCTCGGCAAGGACGCGGCCGCCGGGCACGACGTCGCCGCGCT
>JASKZT010000184.1 GCA_030145965.1 Ornithinimicrobium sp. | reverse complement strand
CCCGGGCGGTGAGGACTGCCGGGCCCGGCGGCATACCCGTGCCCGGGTCGTGGCCGCTGCGTCGCGTCATCGCGCCTCCTCCTCCGCCGTGCCCGGCGTCCCGTGGTCCTGGTCGTCGGGCCAGACCTGCACGTGGGTGGTGTCCCGCTCGATGCGGACCCGGTCGTGCAGGCCCAGGTCGCGCACGTGCTGGCGGGGCAGCTGGATGCGCCCCGCGCGGTCGATGACGGTGTACTCCCTCGCCACCGTGCGCTCCACCCCGTCGGGGCCGACGACCCTCTGGCGCAGCACCTCGGTGGAGGTGCGGCCGTCGCGGATCTGGACGGTGCGGCGCACGTGGTCGGAGACGGTCGGGTCGTGGGTGACGACGAGGACCGTCGTGCCGAGCTCCTGGGCGGCCGAGCGCATCGCCTCCAGCACCTGCTCGGAGGCGGCGTCGTCGAGCTCGCCCGTGGGCTCGTCGGCGAGGAGGACGGCCGGGGAGTTGGCCAGGGCCGTGGCGATGGCGACCCGCTGCTGCTGACCGCCGGAGAGCTGGGCCGGCCGGCGGTCGGCGCAGTCGCCCACCCCGAGGAGGTCGAGCAGCTCGCGGACCCGGGTGCTGCGGTCCTTGCGGCTGCTGATGACCATGGGCAGGGCGACGTTGTCGGCGGCGCTGAGGAAGGGGAGCAGGTTGCGCGAGGTCTGTTGCCAGACGAAGCCGACGACGTGGCGCTGGTAGTCGACGCGCTGGGCGCGGCTCATCGTCAGCAGGTCGACGCCGGCGACGCGGGCCCGGCCGCCCGTGGGCCGGTCGAGCCCGGAGAGGATGCCGAGCAGGGTCGACTTGCCCGAGCCCGAGGCACCGACGAGCGCGACGACGTCGCCGGGGTCCACGACGAGGTTGAGGCCCTGCAGCGCCTGCACCTCGACGCCCTCGGTGCTGTAGATCCGCACGAGGTCCTCGCACCAGATGTCCGGCCCGCCGTGCTCGCGGACGACGGGCGCGGGGGACCCTGCCACCACGCCGGGTGTCCGGTGGGGGTCTGGAGCCACCGCACGAGGTGTTCGGTGGGCAGAGGGGGTGGGGTGGTCGGGCTGGGTGCGGGTCATCGTTCCTCCCCGACGCGCAGGGTCTGCGCGAGGTTGGTGCGCCCGGCGAGCCAGGCGCTGACGGAGACGGCGAGCAGGACGGTCAGGACGACGGCCAGCAGGACCCCGCCGACCGTCAGCGGGTCGACGGAGAGGGCCGGCTGGGCGCTGCCGCCGGTGAGGCCCCGCAGGTCGACCGCCCGGACGAGCACCCACGGCACGGCGAGCCCGAGCACGGCCCCCACGACGAGCGAGGTGAGCAGCAGCGGCCCGAGCTCCCACGAGGTCAGCGCGCGGGTCTGGCGGGGCGCCAGGCCGAGGGTGCGCAGCACCGCCAGGAGCCGGGCGCGCGCCGAGGCCCCCATGAGCTGGACGACGACGATGGCCAGCACGGTGAGCAGCCCGCTGACCAGGGCCGCTCCCACGAAGGCCCGGGTCAGCCCGGTCGTCACGGGCGCGGCGGTGAAGGCGTCCAGCTCCTCCTGCACCGTCGTGACGACCCCGGAGCCGATGAGCCCGCGCACGTCCTCGGCGACCGCCTCGGTGTCGGCGTCCTCGCCGACGGCGATGAGCGCGGTGCGTGCCAGGGGCGTGCTCTTGCCTCCGGCCTCCCACCGCTCCCGCTCGACGAGCGCCCAGCTGCCGGGGGTGGGCAGCCCCGGCAGGTCGGCGAGGTGGCCCACGATGCGGACCGGGCCCCGCAGGGTGCCGAGCGTGCCGTCCCCGGCCTCGATCGCCACGTCGCCGCCGGTGACGACCGGCACCGGCCCGTCCTCGGCGTAGAACGCCGGCGGCGGGCCCACGGCCTGCGACGGCGGGGCCATGACCCGCTCCAGGCCGTCGTCGACGACGAGCAGGCGCAGGCTCTGCCGCTCACCGGCCACGACGAGGTCGACGCGCGAGCCCAGGTCACGGACGCGGGTCACGGCGTCGACCCCGTCCACGGCGGAGAGGCGCTCGACGAGGGCGTCGTCGACGACCGGTCCGGCCAGGCGCACGGCGGCGCCGTTGCTCTCCCACGCCGCCGCCTCGGCCCCCCGCGTGACCGTCGTGAGCAGCACCGCGCTGACCAGCGCGATCGAGGTGCCCAGGACGACGGAGAGGGCCGGCACGAGGCCGCCGGCGGGGTCGCGCAGCGCGCGGGCCGCCCCGAGGAAGGGGGTGAGCCCGGGCCGGCGCCGCAGCGCGGCGGTGAGCGCGACGAGCGGCACGGGGTAGAGGCGCAGCGCCAGGACGCAGGCGGCCAGCGCGAGCAGCACCGGTGCCGCGGCGGCGAGCAGGTCGATGCCCGACTCGGCCGCCTCGTCGCCGCGGGACCCGCGGTCGAGCAGCCGCCAGGTCGCCAGCCCGGCCAGCCCCAGGACGGCCGCCTCGACCACCCAGCGCCCGCGCGCGCGCCCGCGTGCGGGCAGGTCGGTGCGCCGCTGGAGCAGGGAGGCGTCGTCGACCGAGCCCGCGAGGGCGAGCGCCGGCACCGCCACGACGACGGCCGTGACCAGCCACTCCCACCAGCGCCCCGGGCCCGGCAGGAGCAGCCGCGCCGCCGCGTGGCCGAGCAGGGCGGCGGGCAGGCCGAGGGCCAGGCCCTCGGCGGCGACGAGCCGGCGCAGCTGGGTCGGGCTGGC
>JASKZT010000174.1 GCA_030145965.1 Ornithinimicrobium sp. | reverse complement strand
TCACCCCCCAGGTGATGCGGGAGAAGTACCTCGGCGCCGGCGTCATGCTGCGGCTGGGCCAGTGGGTCTCGCGGCCGGAGAGCGCGGAGAAGGTCGTCTCCGAGGCCGTGCCCTTCCTGGTGCGGGGGATCGAGCGGGTCGACGAGCGCGAGCTGCGCACCCTCGTCGAGGACGTCATCCTGCCGCGGCTGCGCCAGGAGCCGCTGTCGCCGGTCGCCGGGCACCTGCTCGAGCGGATCGTCGAGGACGGCTCCCACCACGGCCTCGTCGACCTGGTCGCCCGCGAGCTGCACGCCTGGCTGGCCCTGCACCAGGACGAGGTCGAGCAGATCGTCCGGTCCCGCGCGCCCACCTGGGCCCCCACGTGGGTCAACGACCAGGTGACCAGGCGGGTCTACCAGGAGGCCCTCAAGTGGGCCCGGGACATCAAGAACGACCCGCGCCACAACGTGCGTGAGGCGTTGGACTCCTACCTGGCCGACGTCGCGCGCGACCTGCAGGAGGACCCGCGCTCGATGGCCCGCTTCGAGCAGCTCAAGGAGCGCCTCCTCGACCACCCGCAGGTCAGCGCCACGGGCGTCCGCATGGGCGAGACCCTGCGCGCGACCCTCCTCGACGCGCTCACCCAGCCCGAGGGCCCCCTGCGCCGGCGGATGGCGTCCGCGCTGTCGACCTTCGGGCGCCGCGTCGTCGAGGACAAGGAGCTCCGCGGCAAGCTCGACGCGGGCAGCGCGGACCTGATCGTCGGCCTCGTCGAGCGCTACGGCCCGGAGATCACCTCGGTCATCTCCGGGACGATCCAGAACTGGGACGCCCGCGAGGCGTCGGACAAGATCGAGCTGCACGTCGGCCGGGACCTGCAGTTCATCCGCCTCAACGGCACCATCGTCGGCGCGCTCGTCGGGCTCGTCATCCACACCGTCTCGCTGGTGCTCTGACGCGACCACCCCTGGTCACCGGGGTGGCTGTGGACAACTCCTGCGCGCCGCACCGGGGGCGCGGCACGCTCGCGCGATGAGCCACTCCGACCTCCCCTCCGACTGGCCGAGCCGGTCCCTCGCCGACCCCGTGGTCGCCGCCGACCTGCTCGACCTGTGCGTGCTGGACGCCGACCGCTCGAGCCCCGGCCTGAGCGTGCTGCTCTGCCGTCCCGACGGCACCCTCGCCCAGCCGGTCGTCCTCGGCGCGGTGCCGCACGAGAGCGCCCTGCGCGAGGCGATCGCCACGACGGTCCTGTCCAGCCTGACCCTGCCGGGTGTCGGCGGGCTGGTCCTCGGGCTCCTCCACCCGTGGGGCGCCGTCGACGACCGCGACCGCCGGCTGCACCAGCACGCGCTGGAGGTGGCGGCGCGGGCCGCGGTCCAGCTGCACGGCACCTTCGTCGTCACCCGGACGGGGGTCACGCACCTGCCCGTCGTGCAGGGCCTGCGGGCGGGTCAGGACGTCGCCTGACCACCGTGGCCGTGGTCCGCCGCCTGCTCGGGCCTCTCGTCGGGCGCACGGTCGGGGGTCTCGTCCGCGACCGGGTCCCCGGCCGCGCGCGCCACCGCGTCGAGCAGCTCCTGCTGACCGATGATGCGGAAGTGCCCGGACGTGCGCAGCGGCACGTTCGTGGCTCCCTCGAGCCGGCTCCCCCCGGGGATGTGGGGGTCGAAGGCCCCCCAGACCGAGGTGATCCGTCGGTTGACCTCCAGCTGCTCACCCAGCGCCCGCAGCGTCCGGTTCCGGGGCGAGAACGCGCGGATCGAGGGGAGGAGGAAGAGACGGGCGTAGACGGACCCCGCGAACGGTGTGGCGACGGCGATCATGCGCACGACCCGACCGTCCGGGTCCTCGTGCAGCATGACGTACTTGCCGATGAGCCCGCCCTTGCTGTGCGCGACGACGAGGACGTCGCGCAGGTCCTGCTCGCGCAGGTAGGCCGCGACGACCGCCGCGCCCGCGGGGACGGCCGCGGTGTTCCAGCGCAGCCCGGTGACGACGTGGACCGGGTGGCCCTGCTCCCGGAGCAGGTCGGCCACCGGTCGCATGAACTCCCACCGCTCGTAGACCCCCGGCAGGAGGACGACCGGTGGTCGCGGCGCCCGGACGCCGGACGTCTCGACCGGCTGCAGGTAGGCCGTGGCGTCGCCCCGGCGCGCCAGGCCCTGCAGCTGCCAGCGGGTGACGTAGGCGTAGTCGAGCACCCACCACCAGCCGCGGCGCAGGAGCGCAGCGACCCGGCTCACGCGGCCTCCCGTCCGAGGGAGGCGCGCGCGTGCTCGAGCACCTCCCGGGCGACCGCCTCCGGGCGGCTCCACATGGCGACGTGCGCGGCGCTCTCGACCTCGACGGCGCGGGCGCGGGGCGCCAGGCGGCGCATCTGGTCGAACCAGTCCGCGCCGGCGATGGGGTCGCGGGCGCCCCGCAGGAGCAGCAGGGGTGTCTCCACGCGGGCCAGCGCCTCCTCGGTCCGGTAGCCGAGCATGATCGGCACCGTGCGCAGGTACCACCGCGGCCCGGTCCGCAGGTAGTCGCTCAGCACCGCCCAGTTGGCCCCGGGCGGCTCGCGCAGCATGTCGTGGGCCAGACGCAGCGTCTGGCGCGGCGCCGAGCGCGCAGCAGGGTCGACCACGCCCCCGATCCCCACGACGGCCGCCACGAGACCGGGCTCCTGGAGGGCCGCCTCCAGCACGACCTGCACGCCCATCGAGTGACCGACGAGCACCGGCCGGGTCAGCCCGGCGGCCCGGGCGTAGGCGATGACCGTCGCCGCCAGCTCCTCGACGGGAAGCGGCTCGGGCGGCCGCGGCGCCCCGCCGAAGCCCGGCATCTCCACGACGTGGACGTTCCCGGACCGGGCGAGGACGGTCGCCAGGCGCGCCCAGTACCGGGAGGAGACGCCGATCCCGTGGACGAGGACCAGGTCGGGGCCGTCGACGTGCTCGCTGCCGCCCTCCGGCCGCTTGACGATCATCGTGCGGTCGGCGTGCTCGAACTCCTCGACCGACCCCCAGCGCATGTCCCGACCCTACGTCGCCACCGTCCCTTCCTCCTCACCCGGCACGTGGGGTGGTGGCTCCGACCCCCACCGAGCACGTGGGGTGGTGGCGGCTCGTGGACAATCCCGTTGCGGCCGGCTCGTAGAGTGGAGCGCGTGCCCGACCCGTCCACGCCCCCGTCCCGGCCTGCCCAGGACGGGCCGGCCGAAGGGTCGCGTGAAGGCCGGGCCGGCCGTGGGGGACGCGGACGCGGACGGCGGGGAGCGCCCCGGCCCCGCACGGCGGACGGCGGGGACCGCCGCCCGGCCAGGGGTCAGGACGACGCGCGCAGGGCGCAGCGGGCGGCCGAGCTCGTCGCCGCCCGCCGGGCCGCGCTGCCCGCGCCGGAGGCGATCGCCTACCCGCCCGAGCTGCCGGTCAGCGAACGCCGCGCCGACATCCGCGACCTGATCCGCGACCACCAGGTCGTCGTCGTCGCGGGGGAGACCGGGTCGGGCAAGACCACCCAGCTGCCCAAGATCTGCCTCGAGCTGGGTCGCGGCGTCGAGGGGATGATCGGCCACACCCAGCCACGGCGGATCGCCGCCCGGTCGGTCGCCGAGCGCCTCAGCGAGGAGCTGGGCGCCGAGCTGGGCTCCCTCGTCGGCTACCAGGTGAGGTTCACCGACCGTTCGCGCGAGGACACGCTGGTCAAGGTCATGACCGACGGGATCCTGCTGTCGGAGCTGCAGCGCGACCGGATGCTGCGCCGCTACGACACCCTCATCATCGACGAGGCGCACGAGCGCAGCCTCAACATCGACTTCCTCCTCGGCTACCTGCGCCAACTGCTGCCGCAGCGCCCCGAGCTCAAGGTGGTCATCACCTCCGCGACCATCGACGTGCAGCGCTTCGCCGAGCACTTCGCCGACGCCGAGGGCCGGCCGGCACCGGTCATCGAGGTGAGCGGCCGCACCTACCCGGTCGAGGTCCGCTACCGGCCGCTGACCCGCGAGGGGCCGCCGACGAAGCAGGGGCAGGCCACCCAGGTCGAGGTCGACCAGGTGACCGGCGTGGTGGAGGCGGTCGAGGAGCTGTGGACCGAGGCGAGCGGCCGCGACGGACGCGGCGAGGACGTGCTCGTCTTCTGCTCCGGCGAGCGCGAGATCCGCGACGTCGTCGACGCGCTGGAGGGCCTGCGCCTGCCCGCCACCGAGGTGCTCCCGCTCTACGGGCGCCTGACCGGGGCCGAGCAGCACCGCGTCTTCGCGCGCCACCCCGGCCGGCGCATCGTCGTCTCCACGAACGTCGCCGAGACCTCGCTGACCGTCCCGGG
>JASKZT010000373.1 GCA_030145965.1 Ornithinimicrobium sp. | reverse complement strand
CTGGGTCCTGCGCTCCGCGCTCGCGCCGCTGCACCGCTGCTCGCGGTGGTCGTCCTGGCAGCAGCCGTCGCGGACCTCGACCGGTCCTTCATCGGCGTGCTCATGGCGTTCACGGTCGCTTCGTGCTGCATCACGCCGGACCACGCCCTCGCGCGGCCGCTGAGCGTGCGTCCGCTCGTGTTCATCGGCGTCATCAGCTACGGCGTCTACCTCCTGCACATGCTGGCAGCCAACGCCGTCCGCCCCGTCGTCGGTGAGGACAAGGGCCTGCTGGTCTTCGTCCTGACGGTGCCGCTCGTGCTCGTCGCCGCCTGGTGCAGCTACCGCTTCTACGAGACGCCGCTGCTGCGCTACAAGCGGCGCTTCGAAGTGGTCAACCACCATCCGGTGCCGGCGGCGAACGTTCTCGAGACCGGTGAGGGACACCCCTCGGGCACAGCCGACCAGTCGCCTGGCGAGCCGCGGTCGGACGGAGGGCAGCACGCCCCGGAGCGCGTCTGAGTCCTCAGCTCGAGGAGCGGGCCTTCGCAAGGGCTCGGCGCAGCGTCGTCTGCCGGGCGACGCGCAGGGCCGCCGTCTCGACCGGCCACAGGTGCAGCCCACCGGCCACTCGGGCCAGCAGCAGCGCCGATGCGACCACGACCTCGGCGAGGCCCGGTCCGCTGAGCAGCCGCAGCAGACCGAGCGGCCCCGGCCGCGTGGCGTAGGACGGCGGCGAGCTCTCCGGCCAGCGGTCGTCCAGGACGGCCAGGGCCTCGCCTTGCCGACGAGCCTCCTCGACCGACTGAGCGAGCGCGCGCACGTGGTGGTGGCGGCTGCGCAGTGACGGGACGGCACGGCCGCGCAGACCCGCCGCCTTGAGGCGCCGGCCCAGGTCCTGGTCCTCGTGGTACCGCACCGGCCACACGTGACCGGACGCGCGGAGGTAGTCCTCGCGCCGCACGCTGATGTGGCCACCCCACAACCGGTCGAGCACCAGGCTCTGGTCGCGGACGAGCTCGGCCCAGGCCCGGTCGTACTCGGCGGCGTACAGGTAGGTGGCGGCCATGCCGGCCCGCCGCCGTTCGGGCAGCGCGACCGGGTTGTGCCCGACGACGACGAGGCCCGGCACGTCGGCATGGATCCTGGCGTGGCCGGTGACGGCACCCGGCTCCAACCGGACGTCGTCGTCGAGGAGCAGGACGAGGTCGCCGCTGGCCGCTCGCGCGCCAGCTTCGCGGGCGGCCGCCTGCCCGACGTTCGCCGGCATGACCACGACGACGAGACGCTCGTCCTCGGTCTGCGACAGCAGTCCCTCGAGGCGGGCGTCAGGGCCGTCGATCGCGACGACCACCTCCTGGCAGTCGCGCTGGCCGAGGAGGTCGCCGACCAGCGCCGCGGCCTGCTCCGGGCGTCCGTGCGTCGGTACGACGACGCTGACGGACGGCAGACGCAGCGCGTTCACGGCGTGCCCCCGTCCACGCGCGCAGCGTAGACATCGGGGACGTCCGTCCTGCGGTCGGTACGGATCAGTCGGCCCGGGAACCGGCGCCGGGGTCGCCCAGCAGGGCTGCCCGCTCGGCCCGCGCGCCCCGCACCTGCTCCAGCCGGCGCAGCATCTTGGCCGACAGGCTCTCGACCGGGTACAGCCGAGCGCGGCCGGTCAGCCGGACGGCGGCGTCGAGCGCCGGGCACAGGACGTCGAGCGTCCGTGAGCGCGACGCCAGCGCCTGCACCGGTCGCGGCAGGCCCGTCAGGAACTCGTCGTCCGTGGGAAGCGGGAGGACGTCAGGGTGTGCGAGCGCCAGCCGAACGCGCCCCGCACCCTGCGCTCGTGCATCACGGACGAAGGCGCGGAGCGGTCGCTCGTGGACGTGCTGCGAGGCGAGGTCCCGGACGAAGACACCGTGCAGTCCCGCGGCGGCGCAGCGAAGACCGAAGTCCTGGTCGGCGTGGTAGACGCCGCGGAAGTCGTTGCCGACCATGCCCACCCTGAGGGCGTCGGTGCGGCGCAACGACATGTTCCCCGCCCACAGGTGGGTCAGGACGTCGGTCGTCCCGTCCTCGTAGCGACGACACGACTCCTCGTACTCCTGGCTGTAGAGGAAGGTCGCGAACTGACCTGGCGCCCGCTCGGTCGGGACGGACGTCGGCATGTACCCGAGCACCACGCGGCCCTCGCCCTGCGCGTGCGCCCGCGCGTGCCCCTCGATCAGACCCGGCCCGGCGAGCACGTCGTCGTCGAGGAACAGGACGACGTCACCGGTCGCGTTGTCCAGACCGGTCTGCCGCGCGGCGCCCTCTCCCCCGTTCTCGCGCCAGATGGGGCGGAGGAGCGGCGAGGTCTCGGCGAGGCCCTGGAGCAGCTCCATCGACCCGTCGTCGACGCCGTCGACCACGACGAGGACCTCGTGAGCGCCGCTGGTCAGCAGGGGCGGGATGGCCCGCTCCAGCAGCGCACGCCGCCGGTAGGTGGGGACGACGACACTCACGCTGAGCCCGGCAGGCGACGTCATGCGGATCCCCCTGCAGTCGCGTGGCCGGTCCTCCTGATGGCACGGCGGCTCCACGCAGCGTAGCGGAGG
>JASKZT010000124.1 GCA_030145965.1 Ornithinimicrobium sp. | reverse complement strand
CCTTCTGCGACTACTTGACATAATGTGACTTATCGGCGTTCTGGCGAGGTGTCGGGAGCGTGCGGTGGGCTCCTCCACGAGGTCGTCTACGGCGGGACCTAGACACCGTGACGTCCGGCGCTCCAGCGGTCCATCACCTCCTGCGCGCTGCGGGCCGGCGCCTGGACGCAGTAGGACGCGACGAGCAGCTCCTCGACCTCGTCCCAGTCGGTGCGGTCGTCGAGCACCAGGCCGACGACGTTCTCGCCCCAGCCGGCCCTGAAGTACGGGTCGCCCATCGCCTCGAACGCCGCCACCTCGTCCGGCTCGGCCCGGAGCACCAGCCGGAACAGCTGGTCCTCGCCGCCGAACAGGTGTGCGACGGTCGAGCCGCGGACCCGCCAGCGCACGCCCACCCAGGCGCCCTCGCCGACGCACGCGGGCAGGCCGCCGAGCACCCGCTCGCAGCGGTCCAGCATCTCCTGCGGCACGTCAGGGCGATCGGCCATGGGCCAGTCGTAGCACGACGGACCGACAGCGCACCGTGCCCGCGGGCGTCCACACGCCCGGGCACCACCAGCCGTGCGTCCACAGGAGGCGGCGCCACCCTGGCCGCGGCTCCCCCGTGGCGCCACGCTCGGTGCATGACGAGGCAGAGGGCGGCACCGGCCAACGAGGTGCGACTGGTCGGCCGCGTGAGCGGCGAGCCGGCGGCCCGGGCCCTGCCCAGCGGCGACGAGCTGGTGCAGCTGCGCGTGGTGGTCCCCCGCCCACCGGCACGCGGCGGGTCCGGCCGGACGCAGGTCGACACCATCGACGTCACCTGCTGGACGCCCGGGGTGCGTCGCACCGCGGCGCGCCTGCCCGACGGGCAGCCGGTGGAGGTCACCGGCAGCCTGCGGAGGCGCTTCTTCGCCACCGCCGGTGGTCGGGCCTCGCGCTACGAGGTGGAGGCGTCCGGCCTGCGTCGCGTGGAGCTGGTTCCGGACGACCCGGAGGGCACGGCTGGGCCTACGCTGGGGCGATGACCTCCACGACCCCGCTCCTCCCGCGGACCCACGAGGCCGGACGGTCGCGTCTGGTCGCCTTCGACCTCGGCGCGCACCTGGCGCGGTGGACGGTCGACGGGGAGCAGCGCGTCTGGCTGAGCCGGGAGGCGGTCCTCGACGGGTCCGCGCCGCTGCGGGGTGGGGTGCCCGTCTGCTTCCCGTGGTTCGCCGCCGGGCCGGACGGCGACCTGGAGCCCTCGCACGGGGTGGTGCGCACGGCCCGCTGGCGCGGGTCCGCGGTCCGGCCGGGCGAGGTATGGGCCTGGGAGGTCGGCTCCGACGAGGTCGCCGGCGTGCCGGGCGCCGAGCACGTGCCCGGGCCGTTCCTGGCCCGCTACGCCGTGTCCCTCGGGGGCGGGCACGGCGACGAGCGGCTGGGGCTGTCCCTGCAGGTGACCAACACCGGGCCGACCGCCTACCGCGCCGAGGTCGCCCTGCACACCTACCTCGGGGTGCCCGACGTCACCCAGGTGCGCGTCACCGGTCTGGACGGCGCGGACTACCTGGACAAGACCACCGGGCGGCGGGAGGTCCAGGACGGCGCGCTCGCCCTGACCGGGGAGACGGACCGGGTCTACGACCGGTCCGGACCCGTGCGGGTCGAGCACGCCGACGGACGCGTGCTGCACGAGGTCACGCCCGACGGCGCCACCCAGACCGTCGTCTGGAACCCCTGGGCGGACAAGGCCGCCGCCCTGCACGACCTCGGTGAGGAGGAGTGGCGCGAGTTCGTCTGCGTGGAGACCGTCGCCTCGGCCGCTCGCGCCCTCACCCTCCTGCCCGGCGACACGACCGAGGTCTCCTGCCTGATCACGCGTCCCACCTCCCTCGCCCCATGACAGGCTGTGCCTCGTGACCGACAGACCGACCGACGACAACGCCACCGCGACGCCCGACGGGGTCGTCGCCCACGACGAGACCGGCCAGCGCTACGCCGAGACCGCCGCCCACGTGAGCACCCCGGGCGCCCACCCCGACCCCGGCGGCGGGGTCGACCGCGGGATGCTCATCCTGGAGGGTCTGCGCGGGGCCGCGGCCTGGGCCTGGCGCTTCCTGCTCGTCATCGCCGCCGTGTTCGTGCTCGGCTGGATCCTGGGCAAGCTCTGGGTGGGCGTCCTGCCGCTCATCCTCGCGCTCATCGTCAGCACGGTGCTCTACCCACCGGTGCGCTTCCTCAAGAAGCACCGCTGGCCGAACGCCCTCGCCGCGATGGTGGTCCTCGTCGCGGCGCTCGGCGTCTTCCTGGGCAGCCTCGCGGCGATCGCCCCGGGCATCGTCTCCCAGGGGCAGGTCATCGTCCGTCAGGCGGGCCAGGGCCTGCAGGTCATGCGGGACTGGCTGGGCGGCCCGCCGCTCAACCTGCAGAACGAGCAGGTCAGCGAGTACGTCGACCAGTCCGTCGACTGGCTGCAGGAGCAGTCGAGCAACATCGCCTCGGGCGTGCTCAGCGGCGTCTCCACCGCCGGCTCCTTCGTCATCACCCTGGTCCTCGTCCTCGTGCTGACCTTCTTCTTCCTCAAGGACGGCGAGCGGTTCGTCCCCTGGGTGCGGCGCTTCACCGGCCCCACGGCCGGCATGCACCTCACCGAGGCCCTGGCAAGGATGTGGGGGACGCTGGGCGGCTTCATCCGCGCGCAGGCCCTCGTGTCGCTCGTGGACGCGATCTTCATCGGTGTCGGCCTGCTCATCCTCGGGGTGCCGCTGGCCTTCGGCCTGGCGCTCATCACGTTCTTCGCCGGCTTCATCCCGATCATCGGCGCGGTGACCGCCGGCTCGCTGGCGGTCCTCGTCGCGCTGGTCTCCCAGGGCTTCACCACCGCCCTCTGGGTCCTCCTCATCGTCCTGGCCGTCCAGCAGATCGAGGGCAACGTCCTGCAGCCCATCCTGCAGAGCCGGGCGATGGACCTGCACCCGGTCATCATCCTGCTGGCCGTCGCGGCCGGTGGCACGCTGTGGGGCATCGTCGGCGCCTTCCTCGCGGTCCCGGTCACCGCGACCGCGGTCAGCGTCATCCGCTACGCCAGCGAGCACCTCGACCTGCGCACCGGCACCCTGCGGGCCCGGGAGGTGCGCAGCGTCACCGCCGAGGGCCGCCTGGCCGCAGAGCTGGCCGAGGAGTCGGCACCGGTCTTCCGCATGCGCGCGGAGCAGGCCCACCGCCGCGTCGAGGAGGAGCGGGTCGTGGCCCGGGAGTCCCGCGCCGTCGCCCTCGCGGCGACGCTGCGCGGCAGGATGGTCCGCGCCCTGCCGTCGTGGCAGCTGGAGGGCCGCTCCCCCGGCGGCAAGGGCAAGGGTGGCGCGACGGCCCGCGCGCAGGACGACCGGCCGTCCCGGCCCGAGGAGCCCTCGCGGACCGAGACGCAGCCCCCCGAGGGCGGCTCCCCCGCCGACCGGTAGGTGGCCCCACCGCCCGAGGCCGGGCACGGCACAGCACGACGGGCCGGGAGCAGCTGCTCCCGGCCCGTCGTGGTACCTGCTCCCGTCCGGCCCTCGGGCCGGCGGGGGCGTCAGGTCAGCGCCCGGTCGCGTCGTTCCAGGCGTCCTTGGCCTTCTCGCCGGTCTGCTTGACGTTGGCCTTGGTCTGGTCGGTGCGACCCTCGGCCTGCATCTGCTCGTTGTCGGTCGCGTCGCCCACACCCTCCTTGGTCTGGCCCTTCGCCTTCTCGGCGGCGTTCTGGATCTTGTCACCAAGTCCCATGGTCACTCCTTGTTGAATGGTCGGGGATCGGACCTGATCAACTCTTGTTCGACTCGGCGGGCGGCGCAACCTGAAAGTCGATCCCGTGTGGGACAGTTCGCCCATGACGACGACCGAGCACCCGCTGCGGGCCGACCCAGCGGTCGAGCGCACGCGCGGGCACCAGCGGGCCTGGGGCTGGTACGACTGGGCCAACTCCGCCTACGTCACGACGACGGGCACCGTGCTCATCAGCCCCTACCTCACCTCGCTGGCGCGCAACGACGCCTGCCCGGACCTGCCCACCGGGCAGACCTGCGACGTCGACCTCTCGGTCCTGGGGCTGCCGGTCGCGGTGGGCTCGCTGGCCCCCTACACGATCACGGTCGCCACCCTCGTCTCCGCGCTCGTGCTCCTCTTCGTGGGCGCCATCGCCGACCGCCACCCTCGCCCCACCTGGCTCCTCGGTGGCCTGGCGTGGGCCGGCGCCACCGCCGCGAGCCTCATGTTCTTCCTCGAGGGGACGAACTGGCAGCTCGGCGTGCTGCTCGTCGTCGTCGCCAACCTCTGCCTGGGGGCCTCGACCGTCGTCTACGACGCGCTGCTCAACCGCATCGCCCACCCCGACGACCGTGACAAGGTCTCCTCGCGCGCCTGGGCGCTGGGCTACCTCGGCGGCGGGCTGCTGCTCGCGGTCAACCTCGTCCTCCTGCAGACCCACGAGAGCCTCGGGCTGAGCTACGGGATGGCGATCCGGCTCTCGCTGCTCTCCGCCGGCGTCTGGTGGGCCGTCTTCACGCTCATCCCGGTCATCGGCCTGCGACGCCTCCGCGGCACCACGGCCACCCCCGTGGAGCGCAGCGCCGGCGTCGTCGGCGGCACCGTCAGCCAGCTGCGCTCCACCTTCGGCGAGCTGCGTCGCTACCCGCACACCCTGACCTTCCTGCTCGCCTACCTGTTCTTCAACGACGGCATCCAGACGGTCATCACCTCGGCCAGCCTCTACGGCACCGAGGCCCTGGGCTTCGACACCGCCCAGCTGACGATCACCATCCTCGTCGTGCAGTTCGTCGCGTTCTTCGGCGCGCTCTTCTTCGGGTTCGTCGCCGGCCGCCTCGGCGCCAAGCGCACCGTCCTCGGCGGCATCGTCATGTGGACCCTCGTCGTGGCCTTCGCCTACTTCGTCCCCCGGGGCGAGTTCACGGTCTGGCTGGTCTGCGCGGTGGCCATCGGCACCGTCATGGGTGGCACGCAGGCGCTGTCCCGCTCCCTCTACTCCCAGCTGGTCCCCCAGGGCAAGGAGTCGGAGTTCTTCAGCTTCTACCAGGCCATGGAGCGTGGCACGAGCTGGTTCGGGACGCTCGCCTTCGGGCTGATCTACCAGCTCACCGGCTCCTACCGGCCCGCCATCCTCGTGACCATCGTCTTCTTCGTCGTCGGCGGTCTCATCCTCACGCGGGTCAACATGCGTGAGGGCATCGCGGCCGCGGGAAACGAGCAGCCGCGGATCGTGTAGGCAGGGCCCGCTCCACCGCCACGGCCCGCTCCCCTGCGGTCCGCACGACGACGGCCCCGACCTGCGTGGCAGGTCGGGGCCCTCGGTGCGTGGTGCGTCAGGCGCTGCGCTTGCGCGTCGGCTTCTCGCCGCGCTGCGTGCGCAGGAGC
>JASKZT010000119.1 GCA_030145965.1 Ornithinimicrobium sp. | reverse complement strand
GGGATTTGGGCCGGCCGCCCTGCGCTCCTATCGTGGGCGGCGGACCTGCTGCCGCGGACCTGCCGCGGCCCGGACGACGAGGACGAGATGACCTGCCGACGAATGTGCACGACGCCACGGGACGGGCTGACCAGCCGTCCCACGGGCCCGCGCCGCTGACGTCGCCGCCCTCCGAGCGTCCCTCTCCTCGCACCCTCCCTCGCACACCCGGCACCCGGCCCCGTCGCGTCGCACCTGCCCCGCACGGCACGGCACGGCACCGCCGGCGTGCCCACGCTGCACCAGCAGCAGCAAGGACTCCGCGTGATCACCCTCAGCAGCATCGGCAAGACCTTCCCCGGCGGCCGCCGCCGGCCGCCGGTCACAGCCCTCGACGACGTCAGCCTCACCGTCGAGCGCGGCCAGGTCATGGGCGTCGTCGGGCCGTCGGGCTCCGGCAAGTCGACCCTGGCCCGGATCGTGAACCTCCTGGAGCGGCCCACGAGCGGCACCGTCACGGTCGGCGGCGTGGAGCTGACCGCCCTCGGCGCCGGCCGGCTCAACGAGGCCCGGCGCGGGATCGGCATGATCTTCCAGCAGTTCAACCTCCTCGACTCCCGCACCGCCCTCGCCAACGTCGAGCTGCCGCTCGAGCTGGCCGGCGTCGGGCGCCGCGAGCGCCGGGCCCGCGCCACCGAGCTGCTCGAGCGGGTGGGTCTGGACGACAAGCTGGCCTCCCACCCCGCCCAGCTCTCGGGCGGGCAGCGCCAGCGGGTGGCGATCGCCCGCGCGCTCGCCCCCCGCCCCCAGGTGCTCCTGTGCGACGAGGCGACCTCGGCCCTCGACCCCGTCTCCACCACCTCGGTCCTGGGCCTGCTGCGGACGCTGACCGACGAGCTGGACCTCACCACCGTGCTCATCACCCACGAGATGGACGTCGTCAAGCGCGCCTGCGACCACGTGACGCTCCTCGAGGACGGCCGGGTCGTCGACGCCGGCGCGCTCGGGGACGTCGTCCGTCGGCCGCACTCGCCGCTGGCCACCCGGCTCCTGCCGCACCCGCAGGCCCCCGTCGGTGAGCCGGTCGTCGAGGTCACGGTCGGCGGCGCCGACCACGACGCGGTGCTCACCGACCTCATCCGCCGCTACGACGTACGGGTCGCGGTCGTGGCCGGCACGGTCGAGTCGCTCGGGGACGAGCGCTTCGGCCGGCTCCAGCTGCGCCTGGACGGCCCGCCGGAGCAGGTGCGCGAGGCCCTGGACTTCCTCGCCGTCGCGGCCGGGACACCCGCCACCCGCGCCCTCGTCGGGGAGGCGGTGGCCTGATGCTCGACTGGGAACGCATGGGACCGGCCCTGTGGCAGGCCACCCTCGAGACGGGCTACATGGTCTCGGTGTCGATGGTGCTCGCCGTCGCCCTCGGGATCCCCCTCGGCGTGCTGCTCCTCCTGACCGCCCCCGACGGGCTGCTGCCCCGCCGCGTCGTCAACGGCGTCGTGGGCGCGATCGTCAACATGGGCCGCTCGGTGCCCTTCATCGTGCTGCTCGTGCTGGTGGCGCCGGTGACCCGGCTCGTCAGCGGCACGACGATCGGCTCGACCGCCACGATCGTGCCGCTGACGATCGCCGCCGTGCCCTTCTTCGCCCGCCTCGTCGAGGCGGCGCTGCGCGAGGTCCACCCCGGCAAGATCGAGGCGGCCCGCGCCATGGGCGCCAGCACCGGGCAGGTCGTGCGCAGCGTGCTGCTGCCCGAGGCCCGCCCGGGGCTGATCGCCGCCTCGACCGTGACCCTCATCGCGCTCATCTCCTACTCGGCCATGGCCGGGGCCATCGGCGGCGGCGGCCTGGGCGACTTCGCGATCCGCTACGGCTACCAGCGCTTCGACACCGGCGTGACGATCGCCTGCGTCGTCGTCCTCCTCGTCATGGTGCAGCTGCTCCAGTCGGCCGGCGACCGCCTCGCCCGCCGGCTCGCCCACCGCTGACGCCCACCTCGCCCACCCACCGCCCCGGAAGGCACCCCCATGCCCCGTCCCGCCCGCACCCTCTCCCTGACCTCAACCGTCCTCGTCGCCACCCTGGCGCTCACCGCCTGCGGCGCCTCCTCCGGCCCGTCCTCGGACGACGCCTCCGGCCCGCTGCGCGTGGCCGTCACCCCCGTGCCCCATGCCGACATCCTGCGCTTCGTCGACGAGGAGCTGGCGGCCGAGGCCGGGCTGGACCTGGAGATCCTCGAGTTCACCGACTACGTCCAGCCCAACACCGCCCTCGACGACGGCTCCGTCGACGCGAACTACTACCAGCACGGCGTCTTCCTCGCCGACCAGGTCGAGCAGGCCGGCTACGACTTCACCGGCCTGGCGACGATCAGCTTCCAGCCGATGGGGCTCTACTCGCGCTCCGCCGAGGACCTCGCCGCCCTGCCCCGGGGCGCCACCGTCGCCATCCCCAACGACCCGGTCAACGGGTCGCGCGGCCTCAAGCTCCTCGCCCAGGAGGGCCTGCTCACGCTCGAGGACCCGGACGCCGCGGTGCCGACCGTGCTCGACATCGCCGAGAACCCCCGGGGGCTGCGCTTCGAGGAGGTCGAGGCCGCCCAGCTGCCCCGCAGCCTGCAGGACGTCGACGTGGCCGCGGTCCCCGGCAACTACGCCCTCGACGCCGACCTCTCGCCCCAGCGCGACGCGCTGGTCGCCGAGGACACCAGCGACACCACCTACGCCAACCAGCTCGTCGTCCGGGCCGGCGAGGAGGAGGACCCCCGGATCGTCACGCTCCTGGAGCTGCTGACCTCCGAGGAGGTCCGCCGGCACATCGAGCAGACCTACGACGGCGCCGTCGTCCCCGCCTTCTGACCCCCCAGCACCCCGCCCCAGCACCCACCCACGCCCCCACACCCCGAAGGACAGACCCGTTGCGCACCCCCCTCCCCCTTCCCGCCCTCCTCGCCGCCGGCGCGCTCGTGCTCACCGCCTGCGGCGGCGACGCCGACGCCGACGCCGCCGGCGAGCAGACCGGCCCGCTGACGGTAGGGGTCTCCCCCGTCCCCCACGCCGACATCCTGCGCTTCGTCGACGAGGAGCTCGCCGAGGAGTCCGGGCTCGACCTCGAGATCGTCGAGTTCACGGACTACATCCAGCCCAACGTCGCCCTCGACGACGGCTCCCTGGACGCCAACTACTTCCAGCACGAGCCCTACCTGGCCGAGCAGGAGGCCGCGGCCGGCTACGACTTCGAGGCCGTCACGCCGGTCCACCTCGAGCCGCTCGGCCTCTACTCGGACAAGGTCGGCTCCGTCGAGGACATCGGCGAGGGAGCCCAGGTCGCCATCCCCAACGACCCGACCAACGGTGCGCGTGCGCTGCAGCTCCTGGCGGACCAGGGCCTGCTCACCCTGACCGACACCGGTGACGCCTCCCCGACCGTCCTGGACGTCGCGGACAACACCAAGGGCCTGCGCTTCGTCGAGATCGAGGCCGCCCAGCTGCCGCGCAGCCTGCCCGACGTCGAGGCCGCGGTCATCAACGGCAACTACGCGATCGAGGCGGACCTGTCGCCGGCCGAGGACGCCATCGCCGCCGAGGCTCCCGAGGGCAACCCCTACGCCAACCTGCTCGTCGTCCGCGCCGGCGACGAGTCCGACCCGCGGGTCCGGACGCTGGCCGAGCTGCTCGCCTCCGAGGAGGTCGAGCGGTTCATCGAGGAGACCTACGACGGCACGGTCGTCCCCGCCGCCTCCTGACCGGCAGGTGCGCGGGCAGGGCCGGGCACCCACCGGCCCTGCGGCGTGCCCGGCCCCTAGCATCGGCCCATGGCCGCACCCTCCCGCTTCCTCGACCTGGCCGACCCGGCCTTCGACGTCACCGGCGGCGAGGTGCTCGCGGCCCGGGAGGAGCGCTCCTGGGCCCGCACCAGCTACGGCTACGCGCTGCTGCGCCACGCCGAGGTCACCGAGCTCCTCAAGGACCGCCGCTTCCGGCAGGGCAACGCGCGCTGGCCGTCGCAGAACGGCATCAGCTCGGGGATGTTCAGCGACTGGTGGCACACGGTGCTGCTCTCCCTCGAGGGAGAGGACCACCTGCGGCTGCGCCGCCTGCTCAACCCCGCCTTCCGGCAGGGCGCGGTGACGGCCATGGTCCCCGGGTTCACCGAGCTCGCGCACGAGCTCGTCGACGGCTTCGCCGGGCGCGGGCGGGTCGAGCTGATCGGGGAGTTCGCCGAGCCCTACTCCTCGCGCGTGCTGTGCCGCCTGCTCGGGCTGCCCGAGGAGGAGTGGGCGCAGGTCGCCCGCTGGGCCGACGACCTGGGCAAGTGCTTCGGCGTGCGGATCCGGGAGGACCTGCCCCGGATCGAGCGGGCGCTGGAGGGCCTCTACGGCTACTGCGACGAGGTCGTCCGCGACCGCACCGCCCACCCCCGCGACGACCTCGTCTCCGACCTCGTGCGGCACCAGCAGG
>JASKZT010000111.1 GCA_030145965.1 Ornithinimicrobium sp. | reverse complement strand
CTGGGCGGTGAAGATCGGCGGGTAGTCGTCCCAGCCGGACGGGGTGTCGCGGTAGGGGATCTTGATGCCGCCGGCCCTGGTGAGGGGGTTGCCCGGGATGGCGGCGTCCACGACGTCCCGCTCGATCTGCAGCGCCAGTGCGTAGTTGTGCGGCAGGTAGAGGTCGTACTCGTAGTTCTCCCCGTGGGGCGGGCCGGCGGGCTCCACCTGCAGCTGGCTGGTGTAGCCGTGGATGTCCGAGGCGTAGAGCGCGAGCAGCTCCTGGGTGGTCCGCACGTAGGACCGCGACTCCGGCGTCGTGTTGGTGATCATGTCGCGGTTGGGGTCGAAGCCGAGGGCCGTGGCACGGGTGCCGAGGTAGCGGCCGTCGGGGTTGAGCGACACGGAGAAGTAGAGGCGGTGGTCGGTCAGCAGGTCCGAGACCTCGTCCCAGGGCGCGGTGGCGAGCTCCTCGATGTAGCGCAGCGAGGCGTCGGTGCCCTCCCACTCGTTGCCGTGGATGTTGGAGGAGAACCAGATCGGCGTCTTGTACTCCGCCTTGAGCTTGGCGTCCCGCGCGGCCTTGTGCGGCTCCTGCTGGATCATCTCGCGGTAGGAGGTCTGCTTGCGGGTCTCGTCGGCCTTCTCCGGCGCGGTCACCGTCACGAGGTAGAGGTCACGGCCCTGCGTCGACTGGCCGACGACCTGCACCGAGACGCGGTCGCTGCGCTGCATGAGGTCGTTGAGCCGGGGCGCCAGGTCGGCGAAGCCGAGAAGGTCGCCGGCGTAGGAGCGGTCGGCCGGGTCCTGGGGGTAGACCGTGAGCGAGGGCTGGTAGGGGTAGGACGCGGGCATGTCCAGGCCCGACGCGGCGGGGGTCTGCGCCTTCGGCCCGCGGGCGTCCTGACGCTCGGCGGCGGTGATGTTCAGCTCCGGGCCGCCCTTGCCCTGACCCGCGCCGGGGTCGGAGCTGGCGGTGGGCGCCACCGCGAGTGACAGCGCGAGGGACGAGGCGATCGCACCGACCACGGTGCGTCGCTGGGTGGGAAGGGGCATACGTTCTCCTGCGTTCGACGATGAACCACGGGTGGACCGGCCCAGGGGATGGCCGTGCAGCCAGTCTGCACGGGAGGACCGCTGAGGGCAATGCCCGGGCGGGGACCGCACCGAGGCGCCGGCCCCTCCTGCGGTGGCCGGCGGGGCCTACCGCATGGCGCGGTAGCGCTGGTGACGGGCGCGGAGGCGCTCCTCGCGGGGCAGCGCGAGCAGCTCGGCGAGGTGGGCGTCCGTGACCGACACCACACGCCGGCAGAAGGCGGCGGGCTCGCTCGAGGCGTCGGGGTGCTCGGCCACGATCTCGTCGACGACGCCGCTCGCGCGCAGGTCGACCGAGCGGATCCGGTGCAGCTGGGCCATCTCCGGGGCCCGCTCGCCGGTCCGGTGGACGATGGCGCTGGCGCCCTCCGGCGGCAGCGGCGCCACCCACCCGTGCTCGGCGCACACCGTGCGGTCGGCCGGCATGAGCGCGAGCGCCCCGCCGCCGCTGCCCTCGCCCAGCACGACGGAGACGACCGGGACCTCGACGGTCGCGAGAGCCGCGAGGCAACGGGCGATCTCCCCGGCCATCCCGCCGTGCTCGGCCTCGGTCGACAGCTCGGCGCCAGGGGTGTCGACGACCGTGACGACCGGCAGGCCCAGCTCCTCCGCGAGGGCGAAGCCACGCTGGGCGACCCGCAGGGCGCCGGGGCCGAGGTAGGCGTCCTGCTGGGCCCGGCGGTCCTGCCCGACGAGGACGCAGGAGAAGCCCGGGAAGCGCGCCATCCCCATGATGACGGTGAGGTCGGACTCTCCCGACCCGGTGCCGCGCAGGGGGATGAAGGTCTCGGCGCCGTGGCGCAGCAGCTCGCGCAGCCCCGGCCGGTCGGCCCGGCGGGTGGCCGTGACCGAGGCCCAGGCCTCGCGGGCCGTCAGCACGGCGGTGTCCGGCTCCTGACCGCGCTCGCCCCGCGGCTCCTGGGGCGACAGGAGCACCCGCAGCGCGTCGGCCGCGACGGCGCGCAGGTCGCCCAGCCGCACGACCCCGTCGAGGACGCCACGGCGCGCGAGGTTCTCCGCGACCTGCACCCCCTCGGGGAAGGGCGTGCCGGTGATGACCTCGCGCACCCGCGGCCCGAGGAAGCCGATGAGCGCGCCGGGCGCGGCGATCGTCAGGTGCCCGAGCGACCCCCACGAGGCGAGGACGCCGCCGGTGGTGGGGTCGCGCAGGTAGACCAGGTAGGGCAGCCCGGCGCGGCGGTGGGCGGCGACGGCCTGGCCGATCTTGACCATCTGCACGAAGGCCGGCGTGCCCTCCTGCATGCGGGTGCCGCCGGAGGAGGGCGAGGCCAGCATCGGCAGGCCCTCGGCCGTCGCCCGCTCGAAGGCCCGGGTCACCCGCTCGCTGGCCGCCGAGCCGACCGACCCGGCCAGGAAGGCGAACTCCCCCGCGACGACGGCCACGCGGCGCCCGTCCAGGGTGCCCTCCCCCGAGAGCACCGCCTCGTCGACGCCGCTGCGCTCGCGGGCCCGCTCCAGCTGCGCGGCATACCCGGGCCCGAGGTCGGGCTCCTCCAGGGGCGTGTCCCAGGTGGTGAAGGAGCCCTCGTCGAGGACGGCGTCGAGCAGCTCGCGGGCGGTGAGCCGGTCCACGTCAGTCCTCCCGCAGCCAGGCGCGGACCGCCTGGCCGTGCTCGTCGAGCAGCGGCGGGCTGGTGTGCGAGGTGGGCGTGGTCTCCTGGCCGTCCGGCGCGAAGAAGCGCAGCGGCGGCCCGGGCAGGCTCACCCGGCCGAGCGTCGGGTGCTCGACGTCGACGAGCAGCCCCTG
>JASKZT010000048.1 GCA_030145965.1 Ornithinimicrobium sp. | reverse complement strand
TGCTGGGTCTCGACGAAGTCCGGCGTCTCGCCGTTGATCTTCGAGCGCGGGTCGATCAGGTCGGTGGGGTCGAGCTGGTTGCCGCAGTTGTCGCACTGGTCGCCGCGGGCGTCGCCGTAGCCGCAGATCGGGCAGGTGCCCTCGACGTAGCGGTCGGGCAGGGTGCGCCCGGTCGAGGGGCTGATCGCGACCCGCTGGGTCTGCTCGACCATGTAGCCGTTGGCGTGGCAGGCGAGGAACATCTGCTGCACCACCGCGTGGTGGTTGGCCGTGGTCGTGCGGGTGTAGAGGTCGTAGGACACGCCCAGCGCCACGAGGTCCTCGACGATCGCGCGGTGGTTGACGTCGATGAACTCCTGCGGGGTCATCCCGGCCTTGTCCGCCTGCACGAGGATCGGCGTCCCGTGCTCGTCGGAGCCGCTGACCATGAGGACGTCGTGCCCCCGCATGCGCATGTAGCGGCTGAAGACGTCGGAGGGGACACCGAAGCCGGCGACGTGCCCGATGTGGCGCGGCCCGTTGGCGTAGGGCCAGGCGACGGAGGTCAGGACGTGGGTCATGGGGCCCCAGTCTAGGTGCGCCGACGTGGGCGACCGTCCCGGTGGGATACTGCGGGCACCGTGACCGATCAGCAGCAGCCTCGTGTTCCCGGCGACGTGCTCGTGCACCTGCGCCGGGCGCGCGACCACGTCGACCGTCACTACCGCGAGCCGCTCGACCTCGACACGCTGGCCGCCGTCGCCGGGCTGAGCAAGTACCACTTCCTGCGGCTCTTCCGCCGCACCTACGGCCGGACCCCGGGCGCCTACCTCTCCGAGCGCCGCGTCGAGCGCGCCCAGGACCTCCTGCGCAGCACCAACCTCACCGTGACCGAGGTCTGCCTGGCGGTGGGCTTCAGCAGCCTCGGCTCCTTCAGCAGCCGCTTCCGCGAGATCACCGGGGAGACGCCGAGCCGGTTCCAGCGCAGGTATGCCGCGTCCGGCGCCCCGCGCATCCCCGGCTGCTACGTGCTCATGCGGGGGCTGGCCGAGCGTGGCGGCGACGCTGCGCAGAGGAGCGCAACGCAGGAGAAGCCGGGGCCGACGGCGCGCGGCTAGCGTCGGGCCCATGATCACCCACGTCTCCCTCGTCAGCGTCTGGGTCACCGACCTGGACGAGTCGCTCGCCTTCTACACCGACGTCCTCGGCTTCGAGAAGGGCGACGACGTCCGCCTCGGCCCCGACTTCCGCTGGCTGACCGTCGTCCACCCGCGCCAGCCCGAGCTGCACCTGCACCTGTCCACCCCGGGCGAGCCGCTGTCGCCCGAGCTCGTCGAGGCGATGCGCCGCGCCCAGGCCGACGGTGGGCTGCCCGGCGTCGGGCTCACGGTCGACGACTGCCGCGCCACCCACGCCGAGCTCGCGGCCAAGGGCGTGGAGTTCCTCCAGGAGCCGACCGAGCGCCCCTACGGGATCGAGGCGCTCATGCGCGACAACTCCGGCAACTGGATGGTGCTGGTCGAGCGCCGCGACTACGACCCCGAGGCGATGAGCCTGGACGACCTGGCCTGAGCGGAGCGGGCGGCGGCTAGCCTGAGGCTCGTGCTCGACCACGTCACCGCCGTCCGCTACGTCGCCCCGCTGCGCGAGGGCGGCTCGATGCCGGGCCTGGTCGAGGGTGCCGACCTCGGGACCTACGTCGTGAAGTTCCGCGGCGCCGGTCAGGGCCTCAAGGTCCTCGTGGCCGAGGTCGTCGTCGGCGAGCTGGCCCGGGCGCTCGACCTGCCGGTCCCCCGCCTGGTCACCATCGACCTGCCGACGGCGATGGCGCGCTACGAGGCGGACGCGGAGGTCCAGGACCTGCTCACCGCCTCCCCCGGCACCAACCTCGGGGTCGACCTGCTGCCGGGGGCGCTCGGCTACGACGGGTCACACCCGCCGGACCCGGGCCTGGCCTCGCGCGTCCTGTGGCTGGACGCCTTCACCGCCAACGTCGACCGCACGTGGTCCAACCCCAACCTGCTGACCTGGCACCGCCGGACCTGGCTCATCGACCACGGTGCCGCGCTCTACTTCCACCACGCGTGGCCCGGCCGGGCGCCGGACGCCGAGCGCTTCGCGCAGCAGCCGTTCCGGGTCGGCGCGGACGACCACGTGCTGGGCGGGGTCGCCGACGACCTGCCCGGTGCGCACGCCGCGCTCGCGCCGCGCGTCGACGCCGAGCTCGTCGGGCGGGTGCTGGAGCAGGTGCCCGACGGGTGGCTCGAGCCGACCGACCACCTGCCCGACCCCGCCGCGGTGCGCGCCGCCTACCTCGAGCACCTGCTCGCGCGCGTCGAGACGCCGCAGGTGTGGCTGCCGGGGGGTGGCGCATGAGCGTGGACTACCAGTACGTCGTGCTCCGCCTCGTGCCGCGCGTCGAGCGCGAGGAGTTCATCAACGTCGGCGTCGTGCTCTACAGCCAGGAGGCGGAGTTCCTCCAGGGTGCCTTCGCGCTGGACGACGCCCGGGCGCGGGCGCTCGACCCCGACCTCGACCTGGAGGCGGTGCGCTCCGCGCTCGACACGGTATGCCGCGTCGCCGGCGGCGAGCACTCCCCCACGACGCCCCGGCTGGACCGGCTGGGGCCGCGCTTCGGCTGGCTCAGCGCACCGCGCAGCACCATCGTCCAGCCGGGGCCCGTCCACGGCGGGACGACCGAGGATGCCGCCGCCACGCTCGAGCACCTCCTGCGGGTGCTGGTGCGGCGCTGAGGCGTGGCTTCCCCGTCAACCCCTGGGGTCGCTCGACCAGGTGCTGACGACGAGGTCCTGCTCGGGAAGGTCGTGGGTCTCGGTCGGCGGGGCGTCGACCGGCGGCGAGGCCTCCCGGTCGTGGACCGCCACCCACAGCGACTCGTCCCCGGGGAGTTCCACCACGTCCCCGCCGACCCGGCCGGCGGCGAGCCGGTCGACGTCGGTCGAGCCCGTCGGGTAGAGCAGCCACAGGCCCTCCGAGGGCGAGACCGTGACGGTGGCACCCGGGTCCATGATCACGTGCGCCCCGTCGCCGGCTCCGAGGAGCTGCCAGCTGTTGGCAGGCTCCTGGTCGTCGTGGAGGGGGACGGCCACGCCGGCGACCGACGGGTCTGCGGGGGCGAGGCCTTCCACCCGCTGGACGGTCACGCCCATGTCGTCGCTGCCCATCGCCTCACGGACGGACCCGGGGGACGGCTGCAGTCCACCCTGTCCGTCGTCGACGAGGGGCACCAGCATCCCCGGCGTGGTGGCCTCGGCCAGCAGGTAGCTGACGTCGGGGTCCTCCGGGGAGGCGTAGCGACGCATCCCCGCGACCGTCCCGTCGTCCAAGCGCTCCAGCGGTCGACCGGCGGAGAGCAGCTCCGCCTGGTCGCCGGCCATCATGAGCGTCAGACCGTCGAAGAGCCGCACGTCCGGGACCCACCGCTCGACCTCGTCGCCCTGCTGCTCCCCGACCGCGACAGCGGTGGACGCCTCGCCGTCGGGCACGGTCATCGCGGTGACCAGACGCCCGTCTCTCAGGCTCATTTGGGCGACGTCGCCCGGCGCGACCCAGCGGGAGCCGTCCTGCGACGCCACCTCGATCCGGGCGTCCGACAGCACACCGGCACGGGGCGACCACCCCACCGCCAGCACGACCTGCGCGCCGTCGACCTCGTGCCGGACCGGGCCGCTCCTGAGGTCCTCGGCCGGGAGGGCCACGACCGGGGTGCCCTCTGCCGTCCGGAGCTCGACCGACCCGGGCTCGTCCCCCTCGGCCGGCCACAGCTCGCGGTCGGCGACCTGCAGAGAGCCGAGGTCGAAGGAGTAGGCGTCGACGCCGTACTGCTGCCCCTCCATGGTGAAGAGCAGGTCGAGGCTCGCGCCATCACGAGCCTCCACCAGCACGACCACCCGGCTCGCGAGGTCGACGCTGTCGACCTCGCTCCCGTCGTCGGTGGGGCCGTCCAGATCGGCACCCTCGGGCAGCAGGGTCAGACCGACGTCCGCACGGTCGTCGCTCCAGACCGCACCCGACGGCCAGAGGGGCTGCAGAGACTGCGGCGCCAGGGACGGCTCGCGCCCCTCCACGGCATACCCCCAGAGGTCCTGCCCCGTCGCCGTCCAGGCGAGGGCGCGGCTGTCGCCGGCGCGCAGCCGCTCGACCTGCAGGTCCGCCCCGGCGACCGACGCCACGTCGTCGACACCCACGAGGTGCACGTCGAGGACCTCGCTGGGAGGCGTGGTGACGTCGGCCGCCCACACGGTCCAGCCGATACGCGTGCCGTCGATCTCCGTGACCTTGACGTCGGCGGGGCCGCCCGGGTCGACGGGTCCGACGACCGGCACGGAGGACTCGACGCCGTCGGGCAGCGCCCAGAGCGCGACCGTCATCCGCTCGCCGGCGAAGACCTCGAGGCCGGGGACACCGCGGTAGGTGACGACCTCCTCCACGACCGCCCCTCCGTCCGACAGGACGAGCGTGGTGGGACCGGTGCCCGCGGTCCGGGTGAGGCGGGCCTCGTACGAGTGCGCGACCTGGTCCTCGTCGACCGTCTGCAGGCCGGAGAACAACGTGGCGTCCACCACCTCGCCCTGCTCCCACACGGTCGTGGCGGGCTGGATCTCGGTGGTGCCGAGCAGCGACCCGTCACCACCGGTGACCCCGGCCCAGACGGCGGCGACGAGGGCGGCCGCACCCAGCACGCCGCCCGCACCGACGGCGCGGCGGCGACGGACCCTGCCGCGGCCGGCCGCCAGCATCGCGTTCCCGGACAGGTGCATGTGCGGGGCGTCACGGACGGCCCGGTCCAGCAGCTCGGAGACCTGGCGCTCAGACATGACGGTCCTCCTCGATCCGGTCGGAGAGCAGCGGACGCAGGCCCGCCAGCCCCGTGGAGGTGTAGCTCTTCACCGAGCCGACGCCGATGCCCAGCGTGGCGGCGGTGTCCTTCTCGGACAGGTCCAGGTAGTGGCGCAGCACGACGCACTCGCGCTGCCGCGGCGACAGCTGCTGCAGCGCGCGCACCAGCTCGGTGGTCATCGGCTCGGAGGTGTAGGCGACCTCGGGCACCTCGTCGCGCAGCACCTCGCGGCGGCGCGACCGCCAGCGGTCGGTGTGCAGGTTGGACAGGA
>JASKZT010000371.1 GCA_030145965.1 Ornithinimicrobium sp. | reverse complement strand
ACCGCCCCTGGGAGACGCGCGCGGTCGTCGGGTCGATGCGGTTCCTGCAGCGGCTGTGGCGCAACGTCGTCGACGAGGAGTCCGGGCAGCTGCGGGTCAGCGACGAGCCGCTGGACGCCGAGACCGACAAGGCGCTGCACCGCACGATCGACGGCGTCCGCGCCGACTACGAGGCGCTGCGGACCAACACCGCGATCGCCAAGATGATCGAGCTGAACAACCACCTGACCAAGCTGGAGGCGGCCCCGCGGGCCGCCGTCGAGCCGCTGGTGCAGATGGTCGCGCCGGTCGCCCCGCACATCGCCGAGGAGCTGTGGGCGCGGCTGGGCCACGAGAACTCGCTCACCTACCAGCCCTTCCCGCAGGCCGACCCGGCCAAGCTGGTCGAGGACACCGTGACCTGCGTCGTGCAGGTCATGGGCAAGGTCCGCGACCGCCTCGAGGTGGCCGCCGACGTCGACGCGGCGACGCTGCAGGAGCTGGCGCTGGCCAGCCCCCGGGTGCAGTCCTTCATCGACGGGGCGAGCGTGCGCAAGGTCGTCGTGCGCGCGCCGGGCCTGGTCAACATCGTCGTCTGAGGTCACCCGGTATGCCGCGGACGCACCTCGTGACCGACACCACCGCCTGCCTGCCCGCCGCCGAGGCGGAGCGGCTGGGCGTGACGGTCGTGCCCCTGCACGTCACCGTCAGCGGGCGCGGCACCGTCGAGGCGCGCGAGATCACCCCCGCGGAGGTCGCCGAGATCCTCGCCGGCAGCAAGGCGCGGCTGTCGACGTCCCGGCCCTCTCCGGGCGAGCTCGTCGCGACCTACCGCCGGGTCGCGGAGCGCACGGGCGCGCGCGACATCGTCTCCGTGCACCTCTCCGGCGCGGTGAGCGGCACCGTCGAGGCCGCCGAGCTCGCCCGCGACGAGCTGGCCGGCGAGGTCGCCGTCGAGGTCGTCGACTCGCGCGTGCTCGGCATGGCGCTGGGGTATGCCGTGTGCGCGGGCGCCGAGGCCGCCGGCCGTGGCGAGGACGCCGCGGCCGTCGCGGCCGTGGTGCGCCGGCACGCCGCGGCGAGCCGCACCTGGTTCTACGTGGACACCCTGGAGCACCTGCGCCGAGGCGGCCGGATCGGCCGCGCGCAGGCGCTCGTCGGGTCCGCGCTGGCCATCAAGCCGCTGCTCACCCTGCGTGAGGGGGAGGTGCACCCGGAGGAGAAGGTGCGCACCCGCGCCAAGGCCCTGGCCCGGCTCCTGGACCGCGCGGTCGAGGCCGTGGACGAGGCACGCGCGCAGGGGCTGGAGGTGCGGATGGCCGTCCACCAGCTGGCCGCGGAGCCGGCGGCGCGCGACCTGGCCGCGGTGCTGCGCGAGCGGACCGGGCTGGAGCCGGACCTGAGCGAGCTCGACCCTGTGGTCGGCGTCCACTGCGGCCCGGGCACGCTCGGCGTGGTCGTGGCGCCCCAGCCGGTCTGAGCGGGTCCGGGAGGGAGCCCGTCCACACGTCGGCCGGCGGGGGCGGGGCCGTCCACAGCGGGCCGTCGGGGGCTGTCGGCGTGCGCGGGTGGTGCCTAGCGTCGGGGCATGAGGACTCCGACCGCCCCGGCCGGCCGCCCGGGGGAGGACCGGCTCGACCGTCTGCTCCGTACCGGCGGTACCGCCGGTGCCGGTGACGCGGCTGGGCGCGCCGGCGGTGGGGCCGACGTGGAGGCCGACGTGGACGCCGACGCGGTGGCGGACGCGGTGGCCGGCGGCGGCCCCGACGACGGCCCGGCACGTGGCCGTCACCGCCATGCGGAGGTCCCGCTGCTGAGCGTGCCGTCCTCGCTCCGCTCCTCCGAGCTGGGTGTGGGCGTGCGAGCCGTCCGCGGCCTCCTCGTGCTCGCCGTGGTCGCGGTCCTCGTGCTCGGCGGACGCTGGCTGTGGACGCAGCGGGAGGCCGTCGCGACGCCGGCGGACCAGGTGGGGGTCGGCCGGGCAGGGCCCGTCACCGCGGGGGACGGCGCGGGGGAGGAGGTCGTGGCCGGCGGGGAGGAGGCGACCAGCCCGGAGGGCGCCTCCGCGGTCGGGCTGGACGCGGGTCCGGAGGGGTCGTCGGCGGGTGCGGCGGCCACCCGGACCGGCCCCCCGACGCTCGTCGTCCACGTGACCGGTGCGGTGGCCGACCCCGGCGTCGTGGAGGTGCCCGCCGGCTCGCGCGTGGTCGACGCCCTGCGGGCCGCCGGCGGCGCGACGCAGGATGCGGACGAGTCGACGCTCAATCTCGCCCGCCTCCTCGTCGACGGGGAGCGGGTGTGGCTCGGGCGCCCCGGGGAGACACCGCCCGTGGCGGCCGGACCCGCGCCCGGGGCCGGGGTCCCTGACGGGGCCGCAGGGCAGGGTGGTGCGGGGGCGCCGGCAGCACCGCTGGACCTCAACGCGGCGACCCAGGCCGACCTGGAGGAGCTGCCGGGCATCGGGCCGGTGACGGCGGGGCACATCCTGGCGTGGCGGGAGGAGCACGGGCGGTTCTCGAGCGTCGACGAGCTGCTCGAGGTCAGCGGCATCGGCGAGCGCACGCTCGCCCAGCTCGAGCCGCTCGTCACCGTCGGTGGCTGAGCCGGCCGGGAGGAAGGCGCCCGGCGCACCCACGGACGCCGACGCCCCGGAGGCGGCGCGGCTGGACCTCCGGCTGGTGCTGCCGGCGCTCGTGGCCTGGGCGGTCCTCACCGCCCTCGTCCCGGGCCCCGCCCGCGTCCTCGCCGTGACCGGTGCGGGCGCGGGGCTGGTTGCGGCGGCCCTGGCGCGGGGCCGGTGGTGGGGCGGGAGCGAGCCGTCCGGGAGCACCTCCGTCCGTGGCGTCGTGCTCGGGCAGGTCGCGCTCGGCCTGGCCGCGGTGTCGCTGGTCTGCCTGGCCGGGGCGGCGCACGTCGCGCGCGACCGCGCCGGACCCGTCGTGGGGTGGGCGGCCGACGGAGCGGTCGTCTCGGTGGTCGCCACCGTGACGACGGAGCCCCGGACCATCGGCCGCGGCGACGAGCGCGAGCCGCTGGTCGTGCTCGACCTGCGGCTGGAGAGGGTGACGGCGCGCGGCACGACGGTCGGGACGGTCACCCCCGTCGTCGTCATGGCCGGCGCGGGGGAGGGCTGGGAGGACCTGCGGTGGCGCAGCACCGTCCGGGCCGCCGGACGGCTGCGGGCGGCGGAGCCCGGTGGGCGGGCGGTCGCCGTGCTCGTGCCTCGCGGCCTCCCCGTGACGACCGCGCCACCGGGGCGCGTCCTCGGGGCCACCGACCACGTCCGGGACAGGTTCCGCACGGCGGTCGACCCCCTGCCGGCGGATGCCCGAGGGCTGGTGCCGGGGCTCGTCATCGGCGACACCTCGCTCACCCCGCCCGACCTCACCGAGGACATGCGGGCGACCGGCATGACCCACCTGAGTGCCGTCAGCGGCAGCAACGTCGCCCTCGTGACGGGCGCGCTCGCCGTCCTCGTGGGTGCGGCGGGCGTGCCGTTGCGGTGGCGCACGCCGCTCGTGCTGGTCGGCCTGGTCGGGTTCGTGCTGCTGTGCCGCCCCGAGCCGTCGGTGCTGCGGGCCGCGGTCATGGGATCGGTCGGGCTGCTCGCGCTGTCGTCGGCCCGACGTCGGGTCAGCCTGCCCGCGCTGGGGGCTGCGGTGCTCGGCCTGCTGTGCGTCGACCCGTGGCTGGCCCGGTCCTACGGGTTCGCGCTGTCGACGCTGGCCACCCTCGGGCTGGTGGTGTGGTCCCGGCCGTGGGGTGACGCGATCGCCTCCCGCCTGCCGCGTCGCGCCCGGCTGGTCGGTGACGCCGTCGCCGTGCCACTGGCCGCCCAGGTGGCGTGCGCACCCGTCATCGTCCTGCTCCAGGGCAGCATCACCACGGTCGCTGTGCTGGCCAACCTGCTGGCCGCACCGTTGGTCGCACCCACCACCGTCCTGGGGGTCGTCGCGGCCGTGCTGTCACCCCTGTCGGTGCTCCTGGCCACCGTCGTCGCGTGGGGTGCGGCGCTCCCGGCGTGGCTGCTCGGCCGGATCGCGCGCGTCGGTGCGGACCTGCCCTACGGGACCGTCGACTGGGTCGACGGCGCACCCGGGGCGTCGCTCCTGGCCGGGCTCACCGTCGCGCTCCTCGTGACCGGGCCGTGGTGGCGGGCCCAGCTCGCCCGTCGTCCCTGGTGCGGCTGGGCCCTGCTCGGCGGGGTGGCGGGCCTGGTGTGGCCGTCGCCGGCCCTGGCGGGGTGGCCACCGCCGGGCTGGGTCGTCGTCGGCTGCGACGTCGGGCAGGGCGACGCGTTCGTCGTGCGCACGGGCGAGGCCTCCGCCCTCGTCGTCGACACCGGCCCGGACCCCGAGCCGGTCGCCCGCTGCCTGCGCGACCTCGGCGTGGACCGGGTGGAGGGGCTGGTCCTCACGCACTTCCACAGCGACCACGTCGGAGGGGTGTCCGGGGTGCTGGACGCGGCGTCGGTGGGCACGACCTACGTGACCTCCGTGCGCGACCCGCCGGAGGTGGCCGCCGCGACCCTGGAGGAGGTCCACCGCCACCAGGTGCCCACGGTCGAGCTGACCGCCGGCGACCGGCTGCTCGTGGGCGAGGCGGTCGTCGAGGTCGTCTCGCCGGGGGTCCGCCCCCTCGCGGGTGGCTCGCCGGCCAACAACGCCAGCCTGGTGCTCGACGTGACGGTCGGCGCGACGCGGATGCTGCTCACGGGGGACATCGAGCCGGAGGCGGCCCGGGCCGTCCGTCGCGCGGTGGAGGGGCGTGACTACGACGTCCTCAAGGTGGCCCACCACGGCTCGGCCGCGCAGGACCCTCACCTCGTGACGGGCACCCGTGCCGAGGTCGCGCTCATCGGGGTGGGGGCCGGGAACACCTTCGGCCATCCCGCGCCTCGGGCCCTCGACCTCCTGCGCGACGCGGGCATGGTCGTGCTGCGCACGGACACCGACGGTGACGTCGCCGTCAGCAGGCACGAGGGCGCTCTCGTGGTGCACCGTCGCGACGGCTGAACGGTCAGCGGGCCGCGGCGAGCCCGGAGGCGGGCCGCGGTCAGGTGACCGGGTCCAGCTGCCGCACGCTCAGCTCCTGCGCGCTGGCGCGCAGCGCCTCGATGGTCACCGAGACCGCGGGGACCCGGATGAGGTCGGGCGTCGTGACGATCTGCACGACGCGTCGCGAGGGCGGCGAGACCGGACGCACGACGACGTCGGGGTGGGAGACCGAGTGGAGGATGAGGCGGGGGGCCAGCGCCACGCCCAGCCCGGCGGCGACCAGACCGAGCACCGCCACGTAGTCCTCGGTCTCGTAGGTGACGTCCGGGGCGAAGCCGGCGTCGTGCGCCAGCGACAGCAGG
>JASKZT010000411.1 GCA_030145965.1 Ornithinimicrobium sp. | reverse complement strand
TGCAGGATCCGCTGCTCGACCTGGTCGCTCATGACGTGCTCCAAGAGGCAGGCCTCCTCGTGGACGTACGCCAGGTCGAGGCCGATGACGTCGGTGAGGAGCCGCTCGGCGAGGCGGTGCTTGCGCATGACCCGTACCGCGGCCAGGCGCCCGTGCTCGGTGAGATCCAGGTGGCGGTCGCGCGCGACGTGCAGCAGGCCGTCCCGCTCCATCCGCGCCACCGTCTGCGACACCGTCGGCCCGGACTGGGCCAGCCGCTCCGCGATCCGTGCACGCATCGGGACGACCCCGTCCTCCTCGAGCTCGAGGACGGTCTTGAGGTACATCTCGGTGGTGTCGATCAGCTCGCTCACGCCCGCCATCCTACGGTCGCGGGTGCGGGGGTCACGGCGCCAGCCGCACGCGGCTCCACGCCGACGGCTCGTCCAGGCCGCCGGGTCCGACCCGCTCCCACACGAGGCGGTCGTGCAGACGGCTGCGCCGCCCGGCCCAGAGCTCGACCCGGTCGGCCACGAGGCGGTAGCCGCCCCACCCCTCGGGGACCGGCACGTCGTCCTCGCGGCCGGTGTCCGGGTAGCGCGCGGCCATCCGCGCGTAGGCCTCCTCCAGGGCCGCACGGTCGGGCACCGGCCGGGACTGCGCGGAGGCGTGCGCGCTGATGCGCGAGCCCCACGGCCGGCTGCGGAAGTAGGCGGTGACCTCCTCGGTCGGCAGCAGCTCGGCATACCCCCGGAAGCGGATCGAGCGGTACATCGAGGGCCAGGTCAACGCCGCCGCCAGGCCGGGGTTGCCCCCCAGCTGCTCGCCCTTGGTCGACCGGGTGCTGGTGAAGAAGGCGGGCCCGCGGCGGTCCAGCGAGCGCAGCAGCACGGTGCGCACGTCGGGGACGCCGTCGGTGTCGACGGTCGCGACCGACATCGCCATCGGCTCGGGCACGTCGCCCTGCTCCCCGTGGCGCCGCACCGCGGCCTCGAGCCAGGCGTGGACGACCTCGAGGGGCGCGTCGGGCGCCTGGTCCTCCGAGAGCCCCTCGCCCTCGTAGTCCGTGCGGTGCTCGCTGTAGGGCGGCACCTCAGCGCCTGGTCCGGCGCGGCAGCCGTATCGTGCGGCGCAGCTCCTCCGGGCGCACCCGGCGGGCGGGGTCGGCGTTGAGCAGCAGCACGTCGAAGGAGGCCTCGGTGTGCGGGTGGGTGCCGACCGGCTCGCCGTGGGAGAAGACGACCCAGTAGGGCTGGCCGCGGTGGAAGACCTGCTGCAGCGACCCGTCGACGACCGACTCGGCGTGGTCGAGCGCGCGGCGGCGCGAGCTGGTGCGCACCTTGCCGGTGCGCTCGCTGACGAACCTCTGCGCGGGCTCACGGTTCTTGAGCATCTGCTCCATGACCTGGGGCCCGTAGCGCTGGGCCAGCGTGTAGACGATCGGGCCGTACTTGAGCGCCAGCTTGGCGACGTTGGGGGATGCCACGGGTTCTCCTGCTCGGTGTCTGCTGCACGTTCACGGTAGGCGATGCACCCGGTCAGCGCCCGACGGCATACCCCTGCATCCCGCGCGGGTTGGCGCCGGCGGAGAGCACGCCGGTGCCGGGGTCGCGCGCGACCGCGCAGAGGCGTCCGAGCGTCCAGGGACCCTGCTCGAGCACCTCGTGGCCGCGCTCGCGCAGGCCCTCGACGACGTCGGCCCCGAGCCGCGACTCGGCGAGCACCACGCCGGGCTCGGTGGCCCGGGGGTGGAAGCTGCCGGGGAAGCTCGTCGTGTGCAGCTGCGGGGCGTCGATCGCCTCCTGCAGCGACAATCCGCCGACGAGGTGGCGCAGCAGGAAGACGCTCTGCCACTGGTCCTGCTGGTCGCCGCCCGGGCTCCCGCACGCGAGCACCGGTATGCCGTCGCGCAGGACGAGCGTGGGCGTCAGGGTGGTGCGGGGCCGGCGGCCGGGGACCAGCGAGCTGGGCAGGCCCTGCTCGAGCCACATCATCTGCAGCCGGCTGCCGAGGGCGAACCCGACCTCGGGCACGAACGGCGAGGACTGCAGCCAGCCGCCGCTCGGGGTGGCGGAGACGAGCATGCCCCAGCGGTCGACGACGTCGACGTGGCAGGTGTCGCCGCGGGTCTGGCCCTCGGGGGTGACGAACGGCTCGGCCGCGTCCTCGGGGGGTGCCGCGGTCACCGGCTCGCGGCGGACGGTCGGCTCCCCCGCCGTGGCGTCGGTGGCACCCGCGCCGTCGACGAGGAGGGCCTGCGCGGCGACGCGCGGCTCGCGGCCGCCGGGCGACCCGGGGCGCAGCTCGCGGCTGGCGGAGGGCCCGATGAGGGCGGCCCGCTGCGCGGCGTAGGCGGGGTCGAGCAGGTCGTCGAGCGGCACCTCGGCGCTGTCGCCGAGCCACGCCTCGCGGTCGGCCATCGCCAGCTTCCACGCCTCGACGAGGGTGTGGACGCCCTCGACGGTGCCGAGGTCGTCGGCGCCGGTCGCGTCGACCATCTGCAGCACCTGGAGCATCGCCGGGCCCTGGCCCCAGGGGCCGGTCTTGGCGATCGTGCGCCCTCGCCAGTCGAGCGTGACCGCGTCCTCCCAGGTCGCCTCGAAGTCGGCGAGGTCCTGGGCGGTGAGCACCCCGGGCAGCACCTCGCCGCCGGAGTGACGGAACGGCCTGCGCGCGAAGGCCCCGAGCGCCTCGGCGACGAACCCCTGCGACCAGGCCCGGCGCACCGCCTCGATGCCCTGCTCACGGGTGCCTCCGGCGGCGGCCTCCTCGGCGAGCAGCCGCTCGAGGGTGTCGGCCCAGGCGGGGTTGGTCACGAGCGAGCCCGGCCGCGGCGCGGCGCCGTCGACGAGCCACTGGTCCGCCGACGTCGTCCAGTCGTGGGTGAAGAGGTCGCGGACCGCGTCGATCGTGCGGCACACCCGCTCCAGGACGGGGTGGCCGTGGCGGGCGTAGTGCAGGGCGGGGGCGACGACCTCGCGCGCGGTCATCGTGCCGCGGTCGCGCAGGAGGACCATCCAGGCGTCGAAGGCGCCCGGGACGGCGGTCGCCAGCGGGCCGGAGCCGGGCACGCGGTCCAGCCCGGCCGCGGCGAAGTGCTCGGGCGTGGCGCCCGCGGGCGCCGGGCCCTGTCCGCAGAGGACCCGCGGGGTGGGGTCGTCGACGGAGGCGACGATGAGCGGCAGGTCGCCGCCGGGCCCGTTGAGGTGCGGCTCCACCACCTGCAGGACGAGGCCGGCGGCCACCGCGCCGTCGGCGGCGTTGCCGTCGAGCTCGAGCATCCGCATGGCGGCCTGCGAGGCCAGCCAGTGCGTGCTCGAGACCATGCCGACGGTGCCGGTGAGGGTCGGGCGGGTGGTGAAGGTCATCGGGCTCCTCCTAGAGGATCGCGGCGAGGACGGGCGCGAGGATCAGCGCCGCCAGCGCGACGAGGACAACGATGCGTCGGGTGCGGGCGGTCATCATCAGGTCACCTTCTCGGGGATCGGCTCGGTGAGCGCCGGGCGCTCGAGGTACAGCGGATGCAGCCAGCTGGCGCGCAGGCGCAGCCGCAGGTTGTCGTGCCGCATCACGTAGATGATCGCAGCCACGGCGGTCAGGCCGCACGCCACGGTGGCGATGAGGATGGTCCAGCGCGCCCCGTAGGTCTCCCCGACCCAGCCGATGATCGGCGAGCCGATGGGCGTCCCGCCGAAGAAGACGGCCATGTAGAGGGCCATGACGCGGCCGCGCACGGCCTGGTCGACCGAGAGCTGCACCATCGCGTTGGCGCTGACCATGACCGTGAGCGCGGTGAGCCCGGTCGGAACGAGGAGGAGGGTGTAGAGCGTGAACGACGGCGCGAGCGCGAGGACGAGGCTGAAGAGGGAGAACAGCGCGAGCGACCCGAGCAGCAGGCGCCAGCGCGGCCTCTCCCGCCGCGCGGCCAGCAGCGCCCCGGCCAGCGACCCGATCGCCATGACCGAGCCGGTCACGCCGTACTCCTCGACGCCCTTGCCGTAGACCTCGGTGGCCATGAGCGCGTTGGTGATCTGGAAGTTCATCCCGAACGTCCCGTGCATGAACGCCACGACCATGATGAGGATGATGTCCGGTCGTCGCCGCACGTAGGCGACCCCCTCGCTGATCCTCGCCCGCCCCATCCCGGTGCGGTCGGGCATCGGCGCCAGCCGCCTCACGTCCAGCGCCAGCAGCGCCACGATGACGGCGACGAAGGTGAAGGCGTTGAGGACCAGCGTCGGGCCGGTGCCGAAGGCGGCGATGAGCAGGCCTGCGGTGGCCGGGCCGATGAGGCGGCCGGAGTGGAAGGAGGCGCTGTTGAGGCCGACCGCGTTGGTCAGCTTCTCCTGCGGCACCATCTCCGAGACGAAGGACTGGCGGGCCGGGGCGTCGACGGCCGAGGCGGCGCCGGAGAGGAAGGCCAGGACGTACATGTGCCACAGCTCCATCGAGCCGTGCAGCACCCACAGGCCCATGACCAGCGCGAAGACCGCCATGAGCGACTGGCTGACGAGCATGACCCGCCGCTTGGGGAAGGCGTCGCTCAGCGCCCCGGCCAGCGGCGTGAGCAGCACGATGGGCAGGAACTGCAGGCCGGTGACGATGCCCAGCGCGGAGGCGGAGTTGTCGGTGAGCTGGGTGAGGACGACCCAGTCCTGGGCGACGCGGCCCATCCAGGTGCCGGTGTTGGAGATGAGCGCGCCCGCCGCGTAGACCCGGTAGTTGCGCACCGAGAGCGCGCTGAACATCGCGCTCATCGGGCGACCAGCTCACCCAGCAGCTCGGTGGCGCGACGCAGCAGGCGCTGGTCCTCGGCGCTCAGGTCGCCCAGGCGCTCGGTGAACCACCGGTCGCGGTGCTCGCGCTCGGTCCGCACCGTGTCCTCGCCCAGCGTCGTGAGGGCCAGGCGCACGAGGCGCCCGTCGTGCTCGTCGGCCATGCGCACGGCATACCCCGCCTCGCAGATCTGGGTGACCGTCCGGCTCATGCTCGGGGCGCTCACCTGCTCGATGGAGGCGAGCTCGCCGACGGTCCGGGGCTGCTCGGAGAGCCGCACCAGCACGCTGAAGAGGTGCGGGGGCACGGTGTTGTCCGCGTCGTAGCGGACGCGGCGCGCCACCCGCATGCAGGCGATGCGCAGGTCGTGGGCGAGCTCGGGGACGTCGACGGCGGTGGGGTCGG
>JASKZT010000362.1 GCA_030145965.1 Ornithinimicrobium sp. | reverse complement strand
CACTGCTGCCGGCGTTGCCGGCCTTTCCACCACGGCCGGCCGTGCTCGCCTTGTCAGCCGTGCCTTTGCCGTTCCGGCGGGCGGCCACCTTGGTGGTCCCGCCGCCCTCGTGCAGGCTCACGATCTTCCGGACGGTCGCCGCGAAGATGTCGTCGGGGTCCAGCCGACGGAGCTCCTCCGCGAGCAGCTCCGCGACCGGTCGGCGCCGGAGCGCCACCGGCCGGTCCGGCTGTCCCGGAGTCGACAGCGTGGCGAGCCGGCCGTCGGGCCGAGTGAGCGCGATCTCACCCTTGGCGGTCTCGAGGACCACGGCGGTGATCCCGGGCCCGTCCGAGGTGGTCCGCCGTACGTCGATCCTGAGCCGGTCGGAGAGCCAGGCCGCCAGTAGGTCCGCACTGGGGCTCACCCGCTCGGCGGCCACGGACGCGCCGGTGACCTTGCCGGGGTTCTGGTCCAGCGCAGCCGCCAGCAGCGCGCGCCAGTTGGTGAGCCGGGTCCACGCCAGGTCGGTGTTGCCGGGGGTGTAGCGCTCGCACTGGACGAGCAGTGCCTTCGCCCGGCCTCGGGGCACGGCGGCGCTGTCGGTGATGCGGCGGCGCCCCAGCTTGCCCAGCGGATCCTCTCCCGGACTGGCCGGCGCCTTGCTCGGCCACCACACCACGACGGGGGAGTCGGGCAGCAGGAGCGGCACCACCACCGACTCGGAGTGCTGGGTGACCTCGCCGCTGAGGCGGATCAACGCGGCCTCACCGGCCCAGCCGGAGCCGATCCCAACCTGCGCGTCCACCTGGCTGGGCCCGCGTCGGCCTCCCAGGATCACGCCCAGGACCCTGGCCGGGTGCTCACGCGACGCCGACTGCGCGTCCTTGAGGGCCTCCTGGGCCTCGTCCTCACCGACCACAACGACCAGCGTCATCACCATGCTCATCGCCGGGCTGCCGGCGCGGCGGCGGGCTCGGACGAACTCCGACGCGATGGCGTGGGAGTTGGTGTCGGTCAGCTCGATCATCCCGGAATCCTTCGTGGCGACGCCGGCCCCATGGCGGCCAGGGTCATGGCCGCCTCCAGACTCGGCCATCCCGGGCCAGCATCTTGTCGGCGGATCCAGGACCCCAGGTGCCGGACTCGTAGGTGTCCGGAACACCGTGCTTGGCCCAGTACTCGACGATCGGGTCGAGGATCTTCCACGAGAGCTCGACCTCCTCGTGCCGGGGGAACAGCGGCGGCTCGCCCAGCAGTACGTCGAGGATCAGGCGTTCGTAGGCCTCAGGGCTGGACTCGGTGAAGGAGCCGCCGTAGGCGAAGTCCATGGTGACGTCGCGGATCTCCATCGCCGTTCCGGGCACCTTGGAACCGAACCGCAGCGTGACCCCTTCGTCCGGCTGGACCCGGATGACCAGGGCGTTCTCGGTGAGCTCCTCGGTGGACGTCGCCGAGAAAGGGAGGTGTGGGGCTCGCTTGAACACCACGGCGACCTCGGTGACCCGACGTCCGAGGCGCTTGCCGGTGCGCAGGTAGAACGGGACGCCGGCCCAGCGTCGCGTGTCGATGTCGAGCTTGACGGCGGCGTAGGTCTCGGTGGTGGAGTCCTGGCCGATGTCGGGCTCGTCCTTGTACCCGTTCACCTTCATACCGCCGGCCCACCCCGCGACGTACTGCGCGCGTGCAGTGCTGCGGTCCAGCCGCCGGGGCAGTACGACGGACTCGAGCACCTTCTGCTTCTCCAGCCGCAGGCTGCGCGCGTCGAACGACGTCGGCTCCTCCATCGCGACCAGGGCCATCAGCTGGAGCAGGTGGTTCTGGATGACGTCGCGAGCGGCGCCGATGCCGTCGTAGTAGCCCGCACGCCCGCCGATCCCGATGTCCTCGGCCATGGTGATCTGCACGTGATCGACGTAGTGGGCGTTCCAGATCGGCTCGAACATCGCGTTGGCGAAACGCATGGCGAGGATGTTCTGGACGGTCTCCTTGCCTAGATAGTGGTCGATCCGGAAGACCGACTCCTGCGGGAAGACCTCCTCGATGACCCGGTTGAGCTCCCGTGCCGTCTTGAGGTCACTGCCGAAAGGCTTCTCCACGACGACCCGGCGCCAGGAGTCGGCGGCGGGGTCGGCGAGGCCGTGCTCCTTGAGCTGGCCGATCACGTCGGGAAAGAACCGCGGCGGGATCGAGAGATAGAACGCGTGGTTGCCACCCGTGCCGCGGACCCGGTCGAGGTCGGAGATGGTCTGCCTGAGCGTCTCGAAGGCCAGGTCGTCACTGAAGTCGCCCGGCACGAACCGGAAGCCCTCCGACAGCTGCTTCCACACCTCCTCGCGGAACTCGGTCCGCGAGTGCTCCTTGATCGAGTCGTGGACGATCTGAGTGAAGTCCTGGTCCTCCCACTCGCGGCGGGCGAACCCGACGAGCGAGAAGCCCGGAGGAAGCAGGCCCCGGTTGGCGAGGTCGTAGATCGCCGGCATCAGCTTCTTGCGCGACAGGTCGCCGGTGACCCCGAAGAT
>JASKZT010000376.1 GCA_030145965.1 Ornithinimicrobium sp. | reverse complement strand
TCCCGAGCGCGGCCTACGCCGACGCCCTGGCGGGCGTCGGCCAGGGGGTGCAGGACGGCTCGCTGCTGCGCGGCGAGGTGCTGGCGCGCTGGCAGGAGCTGGTCGGGACCGGGGAGTTCCTCCGCTCCGTCGAGGCCGGCGTGGGCCGCCTGCGGGACCGGGTGGCCGGTTACCTCACCGGCAAGCAGGTAAGCTCCGAGCCCCTCGGTGAGGCCATCCAGACGGGCGCCGCCGCCCTCATCACCAGCCACGGGCAGGTCGCGGCGAGCACCGCCGCCCGGTCCTGGAAGGGGCTGCCCGGCGGGGCCGAGCTCGTTCGCGAGCACCCCTACCTGGCCAAGGCCTCGCCCGACCTCGTCGAGCGGGTCGAGCGTCTCATCCGCGACTGGCAGACCGAGGTCCTCGAGCTGGTCCGCGAGGAGGCCGGCTCCCGCCGCGCCACCGCCCGCTACCTGGCGTTCGGGGTCAACGGCCTCGCGGTGCTGCTCATGATCGTGGTCTTCAGCATGACCGCCGGGCTCTCCGGCGGGGAGATCGCCATCGCCGGCGGGTCGGCGCTGCTGGCGCAGCGGCTGCTGGAGGCGGTCTTCGGCGACCAGGCCGTCCGCGCGATGGCCGCCAAGGCCAGGACGGCGCTGCTCGGCCACGTCGGGCGGCTCTACGACGACGAGCGGGCGCGCTACGAGCGCGTCCTGGAAGAGGTGACCGTGCCCGAGCAGGCGGCCGTGGAGCTGCGGCGCGCCGCGGCGGGCGTGGAGGGGGCCCGGTGAGCGGGCGTCGGCGCGACCCCGCCCAGACGGGTGTGCTGCCCCTGACCGAACGGGCCGAGCGGCTGCGCTCCGCCCTCGACGTCGGGGGTGACCAGCTCGACCCGGCAGGCGTGGAGCAGGCGCGCGGCGTGGTGCAGCGGGTCCAGGAGCGGTGGGCGCTCAAGGGGGGCCGCACGGTCGTGGCCCTGGCCGGGTCGACCGGATCCGGCAAGTCGAGCCTCTTCAACGCCCTCGTCGGCGAGGACGTCTCAGCCATCAGCCCCACGCGGCCGACGACCGCGGAGGCGTCGGCCGCCGTCTGGGGGGATGAGCCGGCCGGCGAGCTGCTCGACTGGCTGGGCATCTCCCGCCGCCACCAGGTGCTCACGACGGGGGAGAGCGTCGAGCTCGACGGGCTCGTCCTCGTCGACCTGCCCGACGTCGACTCCCGGGAGCTGCAGCACCGGGTGGAGGCCGACCGCATCCTCGAGCGCGCCGACGTCTTCGTCTGGGTCGCCGACCCGCAGAAGTACGCCGACGCGCGCCTGCACGACGACTACCTGCGGCCGTTGCGCCACCACGACACCGTCATGCTCGTCGTCCTCAACCAGGCCGACCGCATCAGGGAGGCCGTCGACGTGCAGACCGTGCGCGACGACCTGCGCCGGCTGGTGCGCACCGACGGCGCCGGCGACCACGAGGTCATCGTCACCTCGGCCCGGACCGGCCTGGGCCTGGACGAGCTGCGCGGCCGCATCGCCTCGGTCGTCGGCGCGCGCAACGCCGCGGAGGAGCGCCTCGTCGCCGACCTGCGTGCCTCCGCCGAGCGGGTCGCGCACGGGGTCGGCGAGCAGACCCCCGAGCTGACCGAGGCGGCCGACGCCCGGCTCCACGACGCGCTGCGGCAGGCCTCCGGCGTGCCGGTCGTGCTCGACGCCGTCCAGCGCGACTACGTGCGCCAGGCTCGCGTGCGCGCCGGCTGGCCCTTCACCCGGTGGCTCGGCGCCCTGCGCCCCAGCCCGCTGCGGCGGCTCCGCCTCGGCGACGACTCCCCGGGTCCCGCGGGCATCGCCCCCTCCGACGTGCGGGCCGTGCTGGGCCGCTCGTCCCTGCCCTCCCCGACGCCCGCCGCCCGGGCCAACGTGCAGCTGGCCGCCCGGCAGGTCGCCGAGGAGTCCGGCGCCGAGCTGCCGGTGCGCTGGCAGGAGGCGCTCCTGGAGGCGGCGAGCCCGTCCGAGGCCAACCTCGCGGACGCGCTGGACCAGGCGGTGGTGGGCACCCCGCTGCGCTCCAGGGCCCCGCTCTGGTGGCCCGTCCTGGGCTTCCTCCAGCTCGTGCTCGCCCTGGTCGCCGTGGCCGGGCTGCTGTGGTCGGCGCTCGTCGTCGCGCTGGGCTGGTTCGCCCTGTCGCTCGACGTGCCCTTCTGGGGGCCGGTCCCGGTGCCCCTGGCCCTGCTCGTCGGGGGTCTGGCCGCCGGGTTCCTGCTGGCCCTCGTCGCGCGCGTGGCCGGGCGCGTCGGAGCACGCCGGCGGCGACGTCAGGTGGAGGAACGCCTCGACGGGTCGATCCGGGGCGTCGCCGACCAGCACGTGCGCCGTCCGGTCGCCACGGTGCTCGACCGTCACGAGAAGGTCCGCCAGCTGCTCGCCCGCGCCGGGGGCTGACCCCCTCGGTCCACACCCGCCGTCCGCGGGGCGCGTCCGTCCACAGGCGCGCCCCGTCGCCTTCCCCGACCCCGCCGCCGCGCCCCACCATGGCAGCACGAGCACCCGTCGCCGACGGGCACGACGAGGAGGGGAAGAGACATGGTGGAGAGCAGGATGACGATCACGGGCAACCTGACGCGTGACCCGCAGCTGCGCATCGGGACGCGCAACGGTGAGCCGTTCGCGGCGCTGGCGGTGGCGGTCAACAACCGCCGCCGCGACAAGGAGAGCGGGCAGTGGGTCACCACCGGCACGACCTACTTCGACGTGCTCTGCTGGGGCGCGCTGGGGGCCAACGCGCTGCGCACCTTCTCCAAGGGCGACCCGGTGGTCGTCCACGGCCGCTTCCGGCTGCGGGAGTGGACCAGCAACACCGGCCCCCGGGTCAACGTCACCATCGACGCGGAGTCGGTCGGTCCCGACCTGACCTTCGGCACCGCCTCCTTCCGGCGGGGTTCGGCCGACTACGGCCTGGACCGCGTCGACGAGTACGAGCCCGGTGAGGAGCCGTCCGACGACGACGGACTGGCCGCCTACGCCGACGCGGACGGCGTCGTGAGCGACGAGCAGGCGGCGGCGCTCGCGGCCGCCCCCGCGGAGGAGGAGACGGCGCGGGCAGGCGCCGCGGCCTGAGCCGGCCACGAGCAGCCGGACGGGCGGGCGGCCCCTGCATCCCTGCACCCCGCCCGTCCGGCGCAGGGGGCCAGGAGCCGGCCGGAGGAGGCCCGCCGCGATTCGGGCGCGGCACGCCCGACCGATACCCTGGGAGGCATGGCCGAATTCATCTACACCATGACGCGCGCCCGCAAGGCGGTCGGCGACAAGGTGATCCTCGACGACGTCACGATGT
>JASKZT010000328.1 GCA_030145965.1 Ornithinimicrobium sp. | reverse complement strand
CTGGACGCCCTCGAGCGGCATGGCGTTGTAGATGCTGGCGCGCATGCCGCCCACGCTGCGGTGCCCGGAGAGCCCGGACAGGCCGGCCTCGGCGGCGGCGGCGAGGAACGGCTTCTCCAGCGCCGCGTCGGGGGCGAGGAAGGGGACGTTCATCCACGAGCGCGCGGCGGGGTCCACCGGGTTGGACCAGAAGTCCGAGGCGTCGATGGTGCCGTAGAGCAGGTCGGCCTTGGCCTTGTTCCGCGTCGCCATCGCCTCGAGGCCGCCCTGCTCCTCCAGCCACTCGAGGACCAGCCCGACGAGGTACCACGCCAGCGTCGGGGGCGTGTTGAGCATGGAGTCGGCCCCCGCCATCGCCTGCCAGTCCAGGACGGAGGGCACCTCGGGCCGGGCCCGGCCGAGCAGGTCCCGGCGGACGATGACGACGGTCAGCCCGGCGGGCCCGAGGTTCTTCTGCGCGCCGGCGTAGATGACGCCGAAGCGCGACACGTCGAGCGGGCGCGACAGGATGGTCGAGCTGGCGTCGGTCACGACGGGCACGTCGCCGGCGTCCGGCACGTAGGGGAACTCGACGCCGCCGATGGTCTCGTTGAGGGTGTAGTGCAGGTAGGCCGCGTCGGCCGGCACCTCCAGGCTGCCCTCGGCAGGCACGGAGGAGTAGCGGCCGGCGCTCTCGTCGGCGACCACCTGGACGTCGAGGTACCTGCGACCCTCGCCGATGGCCTTGGTGCTCCACGAGCCGGTGTTGACGTAGGCCGCGGTGGCGCCGGCCGGTGCCAGGTTGAGCGGCACGGCGGCGAACTGGCCGGTGGCCCCGCCCTGGAGGAAGAGCACCGCGTAGTCCTCGGGCACGCCGAGGAGGGAGCGCATGCGCGCCTCGGCCTGCGCCGCGATGGAGACGAACTCCGTGCTGCGGTGCGACATCTCCATCACCGACATCCCGGACCCTCGCCGGTCGGTCAGCTCGGACTGGGCTCGCTCGAGCACCTCGAGCGGCATGGTGGCTGGTCCTGCGGAGAAGTTGTAGACGCGCACAGGTTGTCCTCGGGGTCGGGGAGCGACCGCGGTGCACGCCGGCCCCGGGGTCGCGGGTCTCAGCGGTGAGCTGCTGGCGCCTACCGTACCGTCAACCTGCGCGCGGCCCCGCACCGGTGCCCGGTCGTCCGGCTCGAGGTGGGGCCAGGACGTGCGCGGCACCCGGCGGATACGCTCTCGCCCCATGGCCGGCTCCCGACGCGTCCCCGAGGGACCAGCACCCGACCCCGCCGTGCAGCGGCTGCGCATCCGCTACGCCAAGCGCGGGCGCATGCGCTTCACCTCCACCCGTGACTTCCAGCGGGCGCTGGAGCGGGCGGTGCGTCGGGCCGGTCTGCCGGTCGCCTACTCGGCCGGCTTCCACCCCCATCCGAAGATCTCCTACGCCAACGCCGCGCCCACCGGGACCGCCAGCGAGGCGGAGTACGTCGAGGTGTCGGTGACCCGTCCCGTCGAGCCGGCCGCGGTCGCGCCCCTCCTGGACGCCGCCCTCCCCGAGGGCCTGGACGTCATCGAGGTGGCCGACGCCGCCGACCTGCCCGGTTCCCTGGCCGACCGCCTGGAGGGCAGCCTCTGGGCCCTGCGCTTCCGCGCCGGCGGTCTCCCCGACGGTGCGGGGCCGGTGCACGCCGCGGTGGCGCAGCTGCTGCAGGCCACCGAGGCCCCGGTGACCCGGATGATGAAGAACGGCCCCCGCGAGATCGACGTCCGGGCGGCCGTGCTCGACCTGACGGTCGCCGTCGACGCCGTGCCGGCCGTGCCGGTGGAGGACGGCGACGCGGTGCTCCTGGCCGTGCTGCGGCACACCACGCCCACCGTGCGGCCCGAGGAGGTGTGGGCGGCGCTGCGGCAGGTCTCCGGCGCCGAGCTGCCGCGCCCCGTCAGCACGCGTCTGCGGCAGGGTCCGGTCGTCGGGGGACAGGTCGCCGAGAACCTCTCCGGCTGAGCCGTGGCGCGCCCGGCGGTCGCCGGTAGGTCCGTGCCGGCCCGGCTGTGCCATACTCGCCGTGGACGGACAGAAGAGCCACACCGCTGTCCGGCCCGGTGAAAGTCCCCTCGCTGTGCGGCGAACCTGCCGGCACGCGCGACGCCCATGACGGAGCGTCGAGCCGACTCCCACCGGCCCACCGGTGCCGCGCCGACGCGCGAACCGTGTGCGCAACCAGGACGACTTCCGTCCACGGCCGACCGGCCTGGACGACTTGCACCCGCGTCGCGCGGGGAGCGGGCCTCACAAGGGCCCCGAGGTGTGGGCTCGGCCGCGCGGCAGGGAAGGACACACCGTGTCTGACGACAGCACCCGCACCACCGAACCGGTCGACGAGCAGAGCGACCGGCAGCACCGCGCCGCCGAGCTGACCGCCCAGGCGCAGGCCCTCTTCGGCAGCGGCCTCCTCGGTGCCGACCCCGAGGCCGCCGCCGCGGACGAGACCGCCGCGGACGAGACCGCCGCGGACGAGACCGCCGCGGACGAGACCGCTGCGGACCAGACCCCCACCGACGTCTCCGCCGAGCAGGGGCCCGGGGACGCCGACGCGCCCGACCAGGGCCGGTCCGCCGACGGGACGGTCGTGGACGACGGCACCGCCGCGCCGGAGGAGCAGCCCGCCACGCAGGACGAGGAGGACGAGGGGGAGGACGTCCCGGTCGTCGCCGTCATGACGGACGAGGCGGCGGCAGGCCCCGCGGCACAGGGCGAGGACGCGGACGACGTCGAGGCGCCGACCGCGCCGGTCCCGTCCTTCGGGGTGGTCTTCCAGGCGCCCGACCTCAGCGACATCCCGCGCCGGCGCTCGCGCCGCGCCACGTCCGGCGTGACCACCCCGTCCGAGCGGCCCGCGGACGAGGCGCCGGCCGAGCCGGCCGAGCCCACCGCGACCGAGGACGACCAGAGCCCCGACGGCGACGCCGGGGACGGCGACGACGCCGCCTCGCGGGCCGGGCGCCGTCGCCGCCGCGGCGGCAAGGGCCGACGCGGCCGGGGCGTCGGCGACGACGCCGAGGGCGGCGAGGGCGGCGAGGGTGAGCCCGAGGGGAGCCGGGGCGACGAGGCCGCCCCCGGCGAGGACGAGGACGCCGAGCAGGACCAGCCCACCGCCGGCCGCCGGGGCCGGCGCGGTCGCCGCTCCGGCCAGCAGGGTGGCGACACCACCACCGCCGGCGGGGGAGCCACGGACACCGAGGAGGGGCAGGCCGAGGACCGCTCCGCGGAGGACCAGGACGACGAGTCGGGCTCCGGCACGCGCCGTCGCCGGCGTCGCCGCCGCACCGGGGAGTCCGCCTCGGCCGACCGCCCGGCCCGCGACGAGGTGACCTCCGTCAAGGGTTCCACGCGCCTGGAGGCCAAGCGCCAGCGGCGCCGGGAGGGCCGCGAGGCGGGTCGCCGCCGCACGATCATCACCGAGGCCGAGTTCCTGGCCCGCCGCGAGAGCGTCGACCGCGTCATGGTCGTGCGGGGCCTCGAGGACCGCACGCAGATCGCCGTGCTCGAGGACGGCGTGCCGGTCGAGCACTACGTGTCGCGCTCCGCGCAGAGCACCATGGTCGGCAACGTCTACCTCGGCCGGGTGCAGAACGTGCTGCCGAGCATGGAGGCGGCCTTCGTCGACATCGGGAAGGGCCGCAACGCCGTCCTCTACGCCGGCGAGGTCAACTGGGACGCCGCCGGGCTGTCCTCGGGCGAGCCCAAGCGGATCGAGAACGCGCTCAAGGCCGGTGAGTCCGTCCTCGTGCAGGTCACCAAGGACCCCATCGGTCACAAGGGCGCGCGCCTGACCTCCCAGGTCTCGCTGCCGGGGCGCTACCTGGTCTACGTGCCCGGCAACTCCATGACCGGCATCTCCCGCAAGCTGCCCGACACCGAGCGCACCCGCCTGAAGAAGATCCTCAAGGAGGTCGTGCCCTCCGACGCCGGCGTCATCGTGCGCACCGCCGCCGAGGGTGCCTCCGAGGCCGAGCTGCGGGCCGACGTCGAGCGGCTGACCTCCGCCTGGGACCGCATCAGCGGCAGCGCCAAGGGCAAGGGGTCCGGGGCCCCGACCCTGCTGCACGGCGAGCCCGACATGACGGTCAGGGTCATCCGCGACGTCTTCACCGAGGACTTCTCCAAGCTCGTCGTCTCCGGCGACCAGGCCTGGGCCGAGGTCAAGCGCTACATCGACGAGGTCGCGCCCGACCTGGCCGACCGCGTCGAGCGCTACACCGGCACGGTCGACGTCTTCACGGCCCACCGGGTCCACGAGGCCATCGCCAAGGCGATGGACCGCAAGGTCTGGCTGCCCTCGGGCGGCTCCCTGGTGATCGACCGCACCGAGGCGATGACGGTGGTCGACGTCAACACCGGCAAGTTCACCGGCTCCGGGGGCAACCTGGAGGAGACGGTCACCAAGAAC
>JASKZT010000309.1 GCA_030145965.1 Ornithinimicrobium sp. | reverse complement strand
TGGACTCGACGACCTGCGCGGCCGTGCCCGGCACGCCGCGGACTACCTGCGAGGAGTGGTGACGGAGTGAGCACGACGCAGACCCCCGGGGCGGCGGCGCCGCTCGTCGGGCTGGTGATGGGCAGCGACAGCGACTGGCCCGTCATGGAGGCGGCGGCGCAGGTGCTGGAGGAGTTCGGGGTGCCCTACGAGGCCGACGTCGTCTCCGCCCACCGGATGCCCGCCGAGATGATCGCCTACGGGCGCTCGGCCGAGGAGCGTGGCCTGCGCGTCATCGTCGCCGGCGCGGGTGGCGCCGCGCACCTGCCGGGCATGCTGGCCTCGGTGACCGTGCTGCCCGTCGTCGGGGTGCCCGTGCCGCTCAAGCACCTCGACGGCATGGACTCCCTGCTCTCCATCGTCCAGATGCCGGCGGGCATCCCCGTCGCCACGGTCTCGGTCGCCGGCGCCCGCAACGCCGGCCTGCTCGCGGTGCGCGTGCTCGCGGCCGGCGAGGGCGAGCGTGCGGCCGCCTGGCGCGGGCAGCTGGCCCGCTTCGCCGAGGAGCTGCGCGACCAGGCGCACGCCAAGGGCGAGCGGCTGCGCAGTCGTCGGGAGGCCTGAGCACCGCCCCGCTAGGTTGGGGGCATGCGCTTCGGAATCTTCGTGCCCCAGGGCTGGCGGCTGGACCTCGTCGGCATCGCTCCCGAGCGTCAGTGGGGCGTGATGCTCGACCTCGCCCAGCGGGCCGACGCCGAGGAGGCGTGGGAGTCGCTGTGGGTCTACGACCACTTCCACACGACGCCCGAGCCGACCGAGGAGGCCACGCACGAGGCGTGGACCCTCATGGCCGCCTTCGCGGCGACGACCGGCCGGGTGCGGCTGGGCCAGATGTGCACGTGCATGAGCTACCGGGAGCCGACCTACCTGGCCAAGGTGGCGGCGACCGTCGACGTCATCTCCGGCGGGCGGGTGGAGATGGGCATCGGGGCCGGGTGGTACGAGCACGAGTGGCGCGCCTACGGCTACGGCTTCCCCCGGGCGGGCGAGCGCCTGGCCCGGCTGCGCGAGGGCGTGGAGATCTTCCGGCAGATGTGGACGACCGGCTCGGCCACCCTCGACGGCGAGCACTACCAGGTGGACGGCGCGCTCTGCCGCCCGCTGCCCCTGCAGGGGTCGGCCCCGCAGTTCCCGGGCTCCGAGCGCAACGGCATACCGGTGTGGGTGGCCGGTGGTGGCGAGCGCAAGACCCTCCGGATCGCCGCCGAGCACGCGGACTTCAGCAACTTCGACGGGACCCCTGAGGGCTTCGCGCACAAGTCCTCGGTGCTGCGCGAGCACTGCGAGGACCTCGGTCGCGACTTCGGCTCCATCGTGCGCAGCGCCAACTACAACGTCGTCATCGGCCGCGACGAGGCCGAGGTCGCGGACCGGCTCGCAGGCGTCAAGGACCGGATGCTGCGCGGCGGCCTCACCGAGGAGCAGGCCGAGGGCCAGGTCCAGAGCCTGCGCCGCCAGCCGGCCGTCGGCACCCCCGAGCAGGTCGCGGAGACCCTCGCCGGCCTGCAGGAGGCCGGGATGACCTACGCGATCACCTACTTCGCCGAGGCGGCCTACGACACCTCCGGCATCGAGCTGTTCGAGGACGAGGTCATCCCGGAGCTCGCCGGCTGACGTCCACGTCAGGCCGGTGAGGGACGGTCCCGACCCGGCAGTAGGCTGCACCGCATGAGCGACTTCGACCTGTTCCGGATCAGCGAGGATCACGAGGCGTTGCGCGAGGCCCTGCGCGAGGTGGCCGACGAGCAGATCGCCCCGCACGCGGCGGCCGTCGACGAGGAGAGCCGGTTCCCGGAGGAGGCGCTCAGGGCGCTGGTGGCCACCGACTTCCACGCCCCCCACATCGCCGAGGAGTACGACGGCGTCGGCGCCGACGCCCTGGCGACCTGCATCGTCATCGAGGAGGTGGCCCGGGCGTGCGCGAGCTCCTCGCTCATCCCGGCGGTCAACAAGCTCGGCACGATGCCGCTCATCCTGGCCGCCGGCGACGAGGTCAAGGCGAGGTACCTGCCGCCCGTGGCCCGCGGCGAGGCGATGTTCTCCTACGGCCTGTCCGAGGCCGGAGCCGGCTCCGACACCGCCGGGATGACCTGCCGGGCGGTCGAGCAGGCGGACGGTTCCTTCGTCTTGAACGGGCAGAAGTCCTGGATCACCAACGCGGGGGTCTCGGAGTACTACACGGTGCTGGCCGTGACCGACCCCGACGGTCCGCGCGGCCGCAACGTCACCGCCTTCGTCGTGGAGAAGGCCGACGAGGGGTTCTCCTTCGGCGCGCCCGAGAGGAAGCTGGGCATCAAGGGGAGCCCCACCCGCGAGCTGCACTTCGACGACTGCCGCATCCCCGGTGACCGGATGGTCGGCGCGCCCGGCGAGGGCCTCAGGATCGCGCTGCGCACCCTGGACCACACCCGCGTCACGATCGGCGCGCAGGCCGTGGGCATCGCCCAGGGCGCGCTGGACGCGGCCGTCGCGTACGTCAAGGAGCGCAAGCAGTTCGGCAGGGCCGTCGCGGAGTTCCAGGGTGTGCAGTTCATGCTCGCCGACATGGCGATGAAGCTCGAGGCCGCGCGGCAGATGGTCTACGTCGCCGCCGCGAAGTCCGAGCGCAACGACCCCGACCTGCCCTTCTTCGGCGCCGCCGCCAAGTGCTACGCCTCCGACGCCGCCATGGAGATCACCACCGACGCGGTGCAGCTCTTCGGCGGCTACGGCTACACCAAGGACTTCCCCGTCGAGCGCATGATGCGCGACGCCAAGATCACCCAGATCTACGAGGGGACCAACCAGGTCCAGCGCATCGTCATGGCCCGCCAGCTGCTCAAGGGCTGAGCGGGGGCCGTGGGCGTCCAGGACGAGCGGGTCGCGCAGTTCCGGCGGCTGCACGCCTCCGGCTGCTTCGTCATGCCCAACCCGTGGGACGTCGGCAGCGCCCGCGTGCTGGCGGCCATGGGCTTCCCCGCGCTGGCCACGACGAGCTCCGGCCTGGCCTGGACGACCGGTCGCGCGGACACCGAGATGCCGCTCGAGGCCGTGCTGGCCCACCTCGAGGCCGTCGCCGGCGCCGTCGAGGTGCCGGTGAACGCCGACCTCGAGGACGGCTACGCGGTCCGCCCGGAGGACGTCGCCCGGACCGTGGGCCGCGCGGCGCGGACCGGTGTCGCGGGCCTGTCGCTCGAGGACTCCGCCCGCGAGGGCGACGAGCCCCTCCTGGCCCTCGACCTGGCCGCCGACCGGGTCGCGGCGGCCCGCGAGGCGATCGACCGCAGCGGCTCCGGCGTCCTGCTCACGGCGCGGTCCGAGGGCTTCGTCGCCGGCCGGCCGGACCTGGAGGAGACGGTGCGCCGGCTGCGGGCGTACGCCTCAGCCGGGGCGGACTGCCTCTACGCGCCGGGCATCACGACCGCGGTGCAGATCAGCGCGGTCGTGGAGGCCGCGGGGGACCTGCCGGTCAACCTGCTCGTGCACGCGCCGTTCGTCACCGTCCAGGAGGCAGCAGGGCTCGGCGTGCGCCGCGTCAGCACCGGCGGGGCCCTGGCCAAGACCGCCTGGCGCGCCTGGCTGGCGGCCGCCCAGGAGATCGCCGGGTCCGGCACGTTCGGCTCCTTCGCCGACCTGCCGGACGTCGACGCGCTGCACCGCACCACTCCTGACCTGCCTGGATAACCCTTCGCGCCCCGTCCCGGGGACACGGCAGACTGGCACGGTGACCGACCAGCAGTGGCGACAGATCGCCGACCGGGCCCGAGCCCTCGAGACCGAGGCGCACTTCTCCGGCATCCTGCGCGCCACCCGCGGGCAGGAGGTGCTCCACGAGTCCTGCCACGGGCTGGCCGACCGTCCCGGAGCCGTCCCCGTCACCCGGGGCACCCGCTTCGCGACCGCCTCCCTGAGCAAGATGTTCACCGCGGTGGGTGTGCTCGACGCGGTCGGGCGCGGCGAGGTGGGCGTCCACGACGCCGTCGTCGACGTGCTCCCTGCCGAGCTGCGCCCGAGCACCCTCGCGCCCGAGGTGACCGTGCACCACCTGCTCTCCCACACCTCCGGGATCGCCGACTACGCCGAGGAGGACGAGGACCTGCCCGGCTACTGCGAGGACTACGCCGCCATCTGGGCCGACCTGCCCAACTACCGGGTCCGGGACGACCGCGCGATCCTGCCGCTCTTCGCCGACCGCCCGCCCGTCTGCCCGCCCGGCACCGCCTACCACTACAGCAACGCCGGCTACGTCCTCCTCGGCATCCTGCTCTCCCACGTGTCGGGCCTGCCCTTCGACGAGGCCGTGACCGCGCGGGTCTTCGCGCCGGCGGGCATGACCGCCAGCGGCTACCCGGCCCTCGACGAGGTCCACCCGGACGTCGCGACCGGCTACCTGCCCCCGCTGGCCGAGGGCGGCCCGTGGCGCACCAACGTCTACTCCGTGCCCGCCCGGGGCGGCGGGGACGGCGGCGGCGTGGTCGGCGCCCAGGACGTCGAGCGCTTCCTCCGCGCCGTGGCCCGGGGCGGGGTATGGCGCGGCGTCGCCCCCGAGGACGTCCTCACCCCGCGCGCCGACGAGGGCGGGCGCTGGGCCGTCGGCTACGGCGTGGAGGTGCGCTACGACGGCGTCTTCGGTAAGGACGGCGGTGACCCTGGCACCGCCGCGGTCTCCCGCTACCAGCCCGCGACCGACACGACCGTGGTCGTGCTGGCCAACGTCGACTGGGACACCGTGACGGGCATCGGCGACCTCGCGAGCGAGCTCATCGAGGCGGCGATGCCTGAGGCCTGACCGCTCAGCCGTCGCGACCCTGGCCGCCGTTGCCGGGGCCGCCGTTGCCGCCGCCCTCGTCCCCGGCGGTGCTCCCCGCGCCGTCGTCGCCGTCGCCGTAGCCATTACCGTTGTTGCCGTTGCCGTTGCCGTTGCCGTCGCCGTCGCCGGTCCCCTCGGCCGGGTCTCCCTCACCCGGGTCTCCCTCGCCGGGGTCTCCATCCTCGGGCGCCTCCTCGCCGCCGCCGGCCGGGTCGGACCCCTCTGTCGGTGCGTTGGAGACCAGGTCGCTGGAGCGCCGGACGATGAGGGGCTGCCCGTCGACGCGGGAGACGACCAGCGTGTCGTCCTGGACGATGACCGTCGTCCCGTAGGTGTAGGTCGCCCGGACGACCGACCGCACGTCGTCGCCGACCTGCTCGGAGGCCGGGGGGGAGAGGTCCACGGACGTGAGCCCCTCGTCGATGTCCTCGGCGACGCCGCGGTCGGCGAAGACCTGCTCGCTCAGGTGCTGCCGGGCGGTGTCCAGGCCCTCGGTCTGCAGCTCGGAGTAGAAGGCCTGGATGACGCCCTCGGCCTCCTCGACGGAGACGGCGCCCCCCTGGGGTGCCGTGCTCGTGGTCGTGGCCCCGTCGGGCCCGGGCCGCTCGCCGGTGGCGATGGTCCACACCAGCCACCCCAGGAGGAGGGCGAGCGGCACGCCCAGGAGCCAGCCGAGGACCACGGGGGTCCGACGGCGGCCCCCACGGCCGGCCGGGGGGACGCTCGGCGTGCGGGGGCGCGCGGCGTAGGCGTGGTCCCCGCCCTTGCGCACCGGTGCGGGGGGTCGTCCGACCGCCGGGGCGGACGCGGGGACCGGCACACGGCGGGTGGCGTCGGGCGAGACCTGCCTGGTCACGTCGCCGTCGGCCCCGTCGCGCTGCCACGTCGTGGCCGCGGCGGCACCTGCGGCCGGCGCCGAGGCCGCGGCCCCCGCGCCCCCGGGCGGGCGCCCCTGCGCGACCTCGCTCAACGCCCTCGCCGCTCGCTCGGCGGTCCAGCGCCGGGTGGGGTCGGGGTCGAGCATGCCGCGCAGCACCGGCTCGAGCGGGCCGGCCAGGCGCGGGGCGTCCGGGGCCTCCCGGGCGATGAGGTGCAGCTGGGCGACGGGGTTGCCGGCGTCGCGGTAGGGCCGCCGGCCCTCGACCGCGGCGTAGAGCGTGGCGCCCAGCGCCCAGACGTCGGAGGCGGCCGACGGGTCCTCGCCGCGGGCGAGCTCGGGGGAGAAGTAGGCGGCGGTGCCCGACACCATGCCGGTGCGGGTGAGCTGGTGGTCGTCCTCGGCCCGGGCGATGCCGAAGTCGGTGAGCTTGGCGTCCTGCCCGGACTCGTCGGTCAGGAGGACGTTGCCCGGCTTGACGTCCCGGTGCACCACCCCGGCACCGTGGGCCGCCGCGAGCGCCGTGGCGACCTGGGCGCCGATCCGGGCGACCTGCCCGACGGGCAGCGCCCGGCCGCCCTCGAGCAGCGCCGAGAGCGACGGCCCCGGCACGTGCTCCATGACGATCCAGGGCGAGCCCTCGTGCTCGAAGGCGTCGTAGACCCTCACCACGTGGTGGTGGGCCAGGGCGGCGCTCGTGCGTGCCTCGCGCAGGCCCCGGGTGACGAGGACCTCGGCGTCGGCCTCTCCGGCGACGCGCTTCAGGGCGACCTCGCGGCCCAGGTGCTCGTCCTTCGCCAGCCAGACGATGCCGCCTCCGCCGCGGCCGAGGGTGCGCAGGATGCGGTAGCGGCCGGCGACGACCTGGGGGTCCTCACCGACGGGGGTCTCCGAGGTCGTCTCCGGCTCCGGGTCGTGCTCCTCCGGCACGTGGTCACCTCCAGGGGGTGGGGACGGACGTGTCGACCCTAGCGGCACGACGTCCGGGGGGACGGGCTCAGGGCTCGACGGTGACGGCGCGGCCCTCGCGGAGGGAGGAGAAGAGCTCGGCCGCACCCGCCTCGTCCCACAGGACGGTGCTGCCCACGGGGGTGGAGTAGTTCGTGTCGGCGACGGGCACGGTGAGGGAGTGTCCACCGCCACCGGCGATCGTGCGCATGGCCCAGGCCATCCGGCCGGCCTCGAGCACGGAGGTGTCCTCGCCGAGCGCGATCGCCTCGCCGGTCGCCGTGCCCACCGAGTGCAGCCGCACCGGGTTGAGCACGGTCGCGGGGCTGGCCATGCGGTTGACGAGGGCCGCCAGGAACTGGCGCTGCCGCTCCACCCGGCCGAGGTCGCCCCGCGGGTCGCTGTAGCGCATCCGCACGTAGCCCAGCGCCTCCGGCCCCGTGAGCTCCTGGCAGCCGGCCTGCAGGTCGATGTGGGCCTTGTCGTCCTGCACGGGCGCGTCGAGACACATGCGGACGCCGCCGACCTCCTCCACGACCCCGACGAAGCCGCCGAAGCCGATCTCCATGTACCCGTCGATGCGCAGGTCGGTCGCCTGCTCGACGGTGTCGACGAGCAGCTTCGGCCCGCCGCTGGCGTGCGCGGCGTTGAGCTTGTTGGTGCCCTGGTCGCGGACCGGCAGGTAGGAGTCGCGCGGCAGGCTGACCAGCGTGGGGTCCCCGAAGGTCGGGACGTGCAGCAGCATGACCGTGTCGGCGCGCGAGCCCTCTGCGGCGCCCGTGCCGAAGTCGCTGCGCTCCTCGTCGCTCAGCTCCGCGCGGCTGTCGGTGCCGACGAGGAGGTAGGACGCGCCGGAGCCGCCGGCGGGACGGTCGGCGACGTCCGGGCTGGAGGCGACCCGACCGATGCTCCCCCAGACCATGGACACGACGACGACCATCGTCACGAGGTAGGCGACGAGGACGAAGGTGAGCAGGGCGACGAAGCGCCGCAGACCGTAGCGACGCCGCCGGCGCGGAGGCCGCCCGCCAGGCCCGCCGGGGCGGGCGGGCCCGCGGGGCGGCGCCCCACCGCCGGTCGCGCC
>JASKZT010000305.1 GCA_030145965.1 Ornithinimicrobium sp. | reverse complement strand
ACCACCTCACCGGCGCGATCGTCATGGTCGTCATCGCCACGATCCCGGCGGCCTGGAGCTACCTGGGTCTGGGCGACTGGTGGGCCAAGGTCGCCCCGGCCTGGCTGCGCTGACCGGCCGGCCACGGCAGCACCCGTCGACCTAGACGGGGACGTACCACCTCAGCACGGTGCCGTGGGGCTCTCCCTGGGAGAGCTCCACGGCACCGCCGTGCTCGGCGGCCCGCGCGCGCACGTTGCCCAGCCCGCTCTCGACGGCGTCGGCGCCGATGCCGACGCCGTCGTCACGCACGAGAACCTGCAGCCGATCGGGGCCGGCCTCGACCTCGACGGTGACCGAGCCGGCGTGGGCGTGGCGGGCGACGTTGGACAGCGCCTCGCGCACGACCATGAGGACCTGGGTCTGGACCTCGTCGTCGGCGACCGAGTCCAGCGGCCCCAGCAGGTGCACGACCGGTGCGAAGCCCAGGGTCGAGGCGTAGGACTCCACGAGCTGGCGCAGGTCGGCGCGGAAGCTGCCCTCGCCCGGCCGGTGCCGCAGCTCGAAGATCGTGGCCCGGATGTCGCGGATCGTCTGGTCCAGCTCGGCCACGGCGCCCTCGAGGCGCTCCACCACCTCGGGCCGGACCGCCCGCCGGCTGGCCCCCTGGAGGGTGAGACCCACGGCGAAGAGCCGCTGGATGACGAGGTCGTGCAGGTCGCGGGCGATGCGGTCGCGGTCCTGCAGCACGGTGAGCTGGTCGTGCTCGCGCACACCCTGCTCGCGGTCCAGGATGAGCGAGGCGTGCAGGGCCAGGGCGCTGAGGACGTCGCGCACCTGCTGCTGGGAGACGCCCCGTGAGGGGCGCCACCGGTGGACCACGAGGACCACGGCGTCGCCCGCCCGGGTGTCGAGCGGCACGAGGCTCGTGCAGACCCGGGTGTCGCTGCTGCGCTGGTCGCCGGCCGGGCCGGCCGCCCAGTGCTGCGCCACACCCTGGCCCAGCACCTCGCGCAGGTCCGGCCCCAGCTCGGCGAGCACGGCGCCGGCCTCCTCCCCGGTCGCGGCCAGCACCCGGTGCCCGCCGTCCGGGCGCGTGCCGACGAGGGCCACGGCCTGGGCGGAGGTCAGCTCCGCCACGCGCTGGGTGAGCAGGGGCAGGGTGACCTCGAGGTCCACCTGCTCCACGAGGGTCCGGTCGAGCTCCCAGACGGTGCGGGTGACCCGCTCGTGGAGCTCGCTGACCCGCCGCAGGCGCAAGGTCTCGATCCGCGGCCCCATCGCGGTCGCGATGCCGCGCAGGGCGGCGCGCTGGGCCGCGTCGGGAGGCGCCGCCCAGCGCGCCAGGTGCACGGTGGCGAAGACCTGCCCGGCGACCCGCACGGCCATGCGCAGCACCAGGCCGCCGTCGGCGTCCTCGGGGCGGCCCTCGAGCAGGTCGAGGACCAGGGGGTCGTCCTCGTCGACGCCGTCGGCCAGGACGTGCGCGACCGCGCCGGGGTGGCCCTCGTCCGCGACCGCCAGCACGCCCGCCCCGGCACCGGTCAGCCCCCGCGCGACCGCCAGGCCCCGGCGCATCAGCTCACCGGCGTCGTCGAGCTCGCCCAGCTGCTCGGCCGCGTCGACGATGACGAGGGTCTGCTCTGCCGTCACGGCCGGGTCCGTCGCGTCCATGGTGGCCACACGCTAGCCCACCGCGACGACCCGACCGTGGGGCGCGCGACGTCAGCGACCCGAGCCCTTCTCCTTCCCCTTGCCCTTCCCGTTCGTCCGGTAGACGTGCGCCACGCCGGGGCGCGGCACGCTGTCGCCGAGGTAGGGGTAGGAGCTCGGCAGCCCGTCACCGGGGTGCTGGACGCAGATGAGGACCGAGCGGTCGGTCCACTCGACGACGGGCCCGCAGCACTCCGCGCCCGCGGGCACGGAGAGGAACTGCTGGACCTTGCCGCGGTCCGGCCCGCCGGTGGGCATGAGGAACATCCCGTCGCAGGTGCCCAGCGTGCCCGGCGCGCCGTCCGTGGAGATCCACAGGTGGTCGGGGTCGCCGTCGAAGGCGACGTTGTCGGGGCAGCTGATCGGGCTGACCAGGCTGCGGTCGTAGCCGTCGAAGTAGGTGCTCGGGTCCGACGGCTGGCCGGCCAGCAGCACGATGCGCCAGCTGAAGGTCAGCGCGGCCGCGTCGTTGCCGGCCTCCTCCCACTCGATGACGTGCCCGTGCTTGTTGCTCGCGCGCGGGTTCGCCTCGTCGATCTCGGCGGGGGTGCGGCGGGTGTTGTTGGTCAGCGCGACGTAGACGCGCCCGGTGTGCGGGTTGGGCTCGACGTCCTCGGGACGGTCCATCCTGGTCGGGCCGACGAGGTCGGCCGCCTGGCGGGTCCACGTGAGCACCTCGGGCACCGTCCAGCCGGGGACGCGCGAGACGCCGCCGACGACGAGGGGCAGCCAGACCCCGCTGCCGTCCCAGTCCCCGTCGCCGAGACCGTCGCCGTCGAAGCGGGCGACGTAGAGGTCGCCCTCGGACAGCAGCGTCATGTTGTGCGCCTTGTCGCCGGCGCGGTAGGTGCCCCGCGAGACGAACTTGTACACGTAGTCGTACCGCTCGTCGTCCCCCATGTAGGCGACGGCGCGGCCGTCCGCGGCGAGCCGCACGGTCGCGCCCTCGTGCTTGAAGCGCCCCAGGGCCGTGTGCTTGACCGGCGTGGAGGTCGGGTCGTCGGGGTCGACCTCCACGATCCAGCCGAAGCGGTTGACCTCGTTCGGCTCGCTCGTCACCCGGAAGCGCTCCTCGGCCCGCTCCCACCCGCGCCCGGCGGAGGTGATCCCGTAGCGCGCCAGCCGCCTCTGGGGGTCCGGGGCGCCGGTGGTGTCGAAGTACTGGTTGAAGTTCTCCTCGCCCGAGAGCGAGGTGCCCCACGGGGTCTCCCCGCCCGCACAGTTGTTGAGCGTGCCCAGCACCCTGCGACCGGTCGGGTCCGCGCTGGTGCGCATCCAGGGCGCCCCGGCGGCGGGCCCGTCGACGGCGAACGGGGTCCAGGTGTGGATGCGGCGGTTGCGGGCGCCGGAACGGTCGTAGGTCCAGGGGGCGAACTGGCCCTGGCGGCGCACCTCGACGATGGTCATCCCGTGGGCGGCCATCTCGATCGCGGCCTGCTCGGGGGTGGGGCCCGCGGCCTCGTCGTAGCCGGGGAACATCAGCTCGGGGTTGGTGTACTCGTTGTTGAAGACGATCAGGCCCTTGTTGGCGCCCCGGTCGCCCGGGCCGCCGCGGCGCAGCGCCAGGTAGTCGGCGTTGTAGCCGGCCTGCCGCTTCTGCGCCTCGACCGACTGCCGGTGCACGTCGAAGTCGGGCGCACCCGGCTCGACGGGGTCTCCCCAGGAGATGACGGGCGCCCACGCGTACCCCTGCGGGACCACGACGTCGTCGACGTGGTTGGGCGTGGGGGCGATCGGCTCGAAGCCGGCCATCGTCGGCCGGCCGCCGCCGGGGGCCGCCCAGGCGTTCTGCGCCGTGCTCCACGCCAGGGTGCTGACCACGGCGGCGCCGGTGGCGCCCCGCAGGACCGCGCGCCGGGAGACGGCGGCGGCCACCAGGTCGCCGAAGTAGGTGTTGCCCGAGGTGTTGGGCACGGGGTGTGCGCACTGGTTGCCGCAGCGGTAGAGGCAGGTCTTGGCGCTGCGGTTGGTGACGTGCTCACCGACGGGGGTCAGCGTGAGCAGCGAGCGGCGCGTGGGGGAGGCAGGCACGGGGACACGTCCTTCGGGTCGGTCGCGAGCGGTCCAGGGGAATGGACCGCCTCGGACGCTCGGACCCTCGGGTGACGGCAGCGGCGACGGTGACGTGAATCCGACGCGTCGGTCCGGTGAACCGTTGGTCCCCGCGCCCGGGGAGGGGTGGCGCGGCCACGGCCTACGCTGGTGCGCGTCAGCCCAGCCCCTCCGGAAGGCTCAGATGAACCCCCGCCGCGCCCTCGCCGGCCTCCTCGCGATCCTGCCGCTCGCGGCGCTGCTCCTGCTCGTCGTGCTCCTGCCGCCGCCGGAGTGGGTGCCGACGCACTGGGGCGGGGCGCGGCCGGACGGTTGGACCTCGGGGCCGGCCTTCCTCTCCGGCGTGCTCACCGTCACCGTGCTGTGCGCGGTCGCCGCGGCCACCACGGCGGTGCTGCAGCGAGCGGTGCCGGAGGCGTGGTCGCGCTGGGTGGTCACCACGGCGGCGGCCCTCGGCTGGGGGGCGGTGCTCGTCTACGGCCTGACCGTGTGGCGGACCATGCTCGACGGCCCGGGCGGGGTCGCGGAGGTCTGGGCGCTGCTGGCCGTCGCCGCCGCGCTCGGGGCCGGCGTGGTCGCCCACGTGGTCCACGGGCGCCGCGTGCCCACCGCCGAGGAGCTGCGGGACCGCATCCCCGAGAGGGCGCGCGTCCAGGCGGCCCGCGGCCGGGCGGTGCGCCCGGTCGAGGCCTGGGGCACGCAGGTCCGTTCGACCACCCTCACGGTCATCGGGTGGGGGATGCTCGGCGTCGTCGTGGGTGTGGGAGCCCTCGCCGTGGCGGTGGGGGAGAGCCTGGCCCTGCTCGCGCTGCTCGCGGTCGTGGGGGGCGGCGCGGCCCTGCTGGCCCTCGCCTGGTCGGCGGTGCGGGTGCACGTCGACGAGGACGGGTTGCAGGTGCGCTCGCGCATGCTGCCGGTCCGGGTGGCGCGGGTGGCCGCCGAGGACGTGGTGGGCGTGGAGGTGCTCGACCTGGACCCCATGCGCTGGGGCGGCGTCGGGCTGCGCGCCCTGCCGGACCGCACGGCCTACATCGTCGACGGCGGGCCGGGCATCGTCGTCTGGAAGCGCGACGGGCGCCGGCTCGCGCTGCAGGTCACCGAGGGTGACGCCGCGGCGCGGGCCGGCGCCCGTGCGCTGCTCCAGGCCGCCGGTCAGCGGCTGGGGGAGAGCTCCGGATCCTCCTCCTGAGCACCGTGCGCCGCCCCGGCGGCGCCGAGCGCCCGCTCGAGCCGGGCCCCCTCGACGTCGACGTCGGGCAGGATCCGGTCGAGCCAGCGCGGCAGCCACCACGCCTTGTCGCCGAGCAGCGACATGACCGCCGGCGTGAGGGTCATCCGCACGAGGAAGGCGTCGACGAGGACGCCGACCGCCAGCCCCAGCCCGATCGGGCGGACCATCGCCAGGTGCGCCCAGACGAAGCCGGCGAACACGGAGATCATGATGATCGCCGCGGCGGTGACCACCCGCGCGCTCAGGTTGAACCCGGTGACGACCGCGGTCCGCGCGTCCTTGCCGTGCACGTGCTCCTCGCGCATCGAGGAGACCAGGAACACCTGGTAGTCCATGGCCAGCCCGAAGAGGATCCCGATGAGCAGGATCGGCAGGAAGGACAGGATCGGCCCCGGCTCGTTGACGTCGAAGACCGGTGACAGGTGCCCGAGCTGGTAGACCCCGACCACGGCGCCGAAGGCCGCCAGGATGCTCAGCAGGAAGCCCCCGGTGGCCAGCAGCGGGATGACGACCGAGCGGAAGACCAGCAGCAGCAGGAGGAGGGAGAGCCCGACGACGACGAGCAGGTAGACGGGCAGCGCGTCGGCCAGCTGGTCGGAGATGTCGATGTTGGCCACCGTCTGCCCGGTGATGCCGATCGTCGCGGCGTTGTCGGTGCCGATCTGGTCCACCGCGTCCGAGAGGCGGTGGACGAGGTCCTCGGTCGAGGCCTCGGCCGGGCCGCCCTCGGGCTGGACCTGGAAGGCGAGCACGTCGCGGTCGTCGTTGACGCCGGCGGGCAGCACCCGTACGACGCCCTCGACGGCGGCCAGGTCCTCCGCGATGTCCGCCTGGGCGCCCAGCAGCGCCGTCTCGCCCTCGGCGACCGGGGTGTCCAGCTCGGCCACGGCGATGACCGGGCCGTTGGCGCCGGCGCCGAACTCCGCGCGGACGGCGTCGTAGGTGAGGTAGGCCGAGGAGCCGGCCGGCTCGGACCCGCCGTCGGGCAGGCCCAGGCGCAGCTGCGCCGCGGGGTGACCCAGGCCGGCCACGACGACGAGGACGGCCAGGACGGCCAGCCACGGGCGCCGCTGGACGACCGCGGCCCAGCCGCGGTGGGAGTCGGCCTGGCGGGCGTCCTCGGCCGCGGTCCGGGCGTCCTCCGCCCCCGCCAGGGCGGCCCGGGCCTTGCGGGGCAGCACGCGGTCGCCGAGGAGCGCGAGCGCCGCGGGGGTGAGGGTGATGGCGACGAGGACCGCGATGGCGACCGTGGCGGCCGCGACCAGGCCCATCGTGCTCAGGAAGGGGATCCTGGTGAGGGTGAGCGCCGACAGGGCGATGATGACGGTGAGCCCGGCGAACGTCACGGCGTTGCCCGAGGTGCCGACCGCCAGGGCGATCGACTCGCGCACGGGCATGCGGTGGCGCAGCTGCTGGCGGTGCCGGTTGATGAGGAAGAGCGAGTAGTCGATGCCGACCGCCAGGCCCAGCATGAGCGCCAGGACGGGGGTGATCGACATCATGTCCACCCACTGCGACAGGGCCAGCGCGCCGGTGAGGCCGACGCCGACGCCGACCACCGCCATGAGCAGCGGCAGCCCGGCGGCCACGAGGGTGCCCAGCATGACGAGCAGCACGAGCGCCGCGACGGCCAGGCCGAGAACCTCGCCCGGGCCGAGCAGGGTGGACAGGTCGTCGGTGATCTCCTTGGAGAAGGTCGCGGTGATCCCGTCGTCGGCGAGCTCGTGGCCGATGTCCTGGATCGCCCCGGTGGTCTCCGGCGGGATCATGCCGCCGGAGTCCTGGACCGACACCTGGGTCATCGCCACCGTGCGGTCCTGCGTGACGAGCCGGAAGCCGTCGGTGAGCTCGGCGAGACGCTGCCCCTGCGCGAGCTCGGCCTCGCCCTGCTCGAGCTCGGCACGGCCGGCGGACAGCTCCTGCTCGCCCTGGGTGACCTGGTCCTCCGCGGCCTCCAGCTCCTCGGCGCCGGCGTCGAGCTCGGCCTGGCCGGCGGCCAGCTGCTCGCGCGCGCCGTCGAGCTGGGCCTGGCCCGCGGCGATCTGCGCGCGGGCGGCCTCGGCCTGCGCCGGGGGGACGAGGCCGGCGGCCACGCCGGCCTCCAGCTCCTGCAGCTGCGTGGCCAGCTCGGCCTCGGCCGCGTCCAGCTGCTCGGCCTGGGCGTCGATCTCGGCCTGACCGGCCTCCAGCTGCGCGCGGCCGGAGTCGATCTCCTCGCGGGCGGCCTCCAGGTCGCTCGCACCCTGGTCCAGCGCGGCGCGACCGGTCTCCAGCTCGGTGCGCCCGTCGGCGAGCTGCTCGGCGGTCGAGTCGATCTCGGCCTGGGCGGCGAAGGGCTCGGTCGCCGAGACGGCCGGCAGCGCGTCCCAGCGCTCGACGGCGTCGGCGACGGCCTGCTCCTGCTCGGCGGTGAAGGGCTGGTCGCTGCTCAGCACCACGGTGCCGGTCGTGCCCGCGGCCTCCGGGATCTCCTCCTTGAGGGTCTCCAGCACCGCCTCGAAGCGGCTGCCGGGGATGGAGAACTCGTTGGACAACGGCTTGGCGAGCGTGAGCATGCCGGTGACCGTCAGGGCGAGCAGCGCGACCCAGGCGGCGACGACGCGCCACGGGTGCCGGGCGCACCAGCGTCCGAGGCGGTGCAGGAGGGTGGCCACGAAGGGGTCCTTTCGGTTCGGTGCAGGAAGGGTGCTGGCGGGCTGGACGTCGTCGGCCCGCTGGAGGGTTGGTGAGGTGGATCGTCAGGGGGTGGCCCAGCCGGCGGAGGCGTAGGCCAGCGCGCGGTCGAGCTCGTGGTGGAAGGCCGCGACGGCGGCGTCGTCGAGAGGCGCCTGACGGTCGCGGCCGGCGATCCAGGTCTGCTCGGCCGCGGCGAAGCAGCTCATGATCGTGCTCGCCAGGGTCGCGACGTAGAGCTCGTCGAGGCCCTGGGGCAGCCGGCCCATGAGCTCGCGCTCGAGCCAGGCGCCGCGGTCGGACCACACGGAGCGCTCGAGGGCCAGGAGGGGCTCGCTCGCACCGGCCTCGGTGGTGTGCAGGTTGAGGGCCGCGAGCCACTCGAGGAGCGGCACCGGGATGCCGACCGTGCGCACGAGCTCGCGGACCTGCTCGATGGGCGGCGTGTCGGGAGAGAACGTGCCGAGGGCGTCCGCGAGGTGCTCGGTGTGGTCGCCGATGATCGCCGACAGCAGGGCGGGGACGCCCGGGTAGTAGTTGAAGAAGGTGCGGCGCGAGACGCCCGCCTCCTCCGCGATCTGGTCGACCGTGACCTCGTCGACGGGGCGGCGGGCGACGAGCGTCCGCAGCGCCGCGGCGATCGCCTCGCGGGTGCGGGCCTTGTTCAGCTCACGGCGGCCCTGGGCGGTGGCGGTCACCGTCAAAGCGTACGCACCGACGTGCACGCCGTGCAAATCTGCACGACGTGCACATCGCGTGCGCGAGGGGCCGGGCGCGGTGCGTCAGAGCAGCTCGTGGCGGGCGACGAGGGCGTCGTCGACCGCCGAGGCGACGTAGGCGACCGCCAC
>JASKZT010000273.1 GCA_030145965.1 Ornithinimicrobium sp. | reverse complement strand
GCCGCGCTCGGCGTCGCCCACCCCTGGCTCGGCGGCGACCCGCCGCGCTGGCGCTACAGCGGCATGGAGGGTTCGGCGGCCGCCGCCCACCCCCGTGCGTTCGCCGCGGCAGCGGTGGCCGAGGCCGCCGCCGTGCTGGCCGACCAGCTGGCAAGGCTGCGCCCCGACGTCGTGCTCACCTACGACGCCGAGGGTGGCTACCGCCACCCCGACCACGTGCAGGCCCACCGCGTCACGGTCGCGGCCGTGGCGCTGCTGCCCGCGGACCGGCGGCCCCGGCTCTACGTGGTGCTCACGCCGCGCTCGTGGGCGCAGGAGGACCGGGCCTGGCTGCGCGCGTCGGTGCCGCGGGGCGTGCGGAGCCCGGCGGGCGGCGAGGCCGTCGTGCCCGCGCCGGACGCGCCCTACCCGCCCTCGGTCGTCGACGACGACCTCGTCACCCACGCGGTCGTCGACCCCACCGTCCTGCCGGTCCAGGTGGCGGCGCTGCGCGAGCACCCCACCCAGGTCACCGTCCACGACGGGTGGTTCACGCTGAGCAACGACGTCGCCGCCCGGCTGCCCGGTCGGGAGGGCTACGCGTTGCAGGAGGTGGACCGGCCCTGACCTCCGACCAGACCCACGGTGGTGGCGCGGCGGGGCGCGGCGGGCCGCCGGAGCACCCGCCGGTGGACGTCGACCGCTACCGCCAGGCGATGGGGCGCTTCGCCACGGGCGTGACCGTCGTGACCTCCCGGCACCGCGGCCACGACGTCGCGCTGACCGTCGGCTCCATGACGAGCGTGTCGCTGGACCCGGTCCTGCTGCTCGTCAGCCTGCACAACGAGGCCCGGGTGCTCGAGGCCGTGGAGGCCGGCAGCGGCTTCGCGGTCAGCATCCTGCCGGCCCGGCACCGAGGCCTGGCCGCCTGGCTGGGGGAGCCCGGGCGCCCGCTGCACAACCAGCTGGCGCGGGTGAGCCACCGGCGTGGCGACGTCCTGGACGTCGCGCTCGTCGACGACGCGCTCGCGGCCTTCGAGTGCCGCACCTCCGCCGTGCACGCCGCGGGGGACCACAGCATCGTCGTGGGCGAGGTCGTCGCGGTGCACGCGTCGCAGACGGGAGAGCCGGCCCTCGTCCATTACCGTGGAGGGCTGGGAGAGCTGCGGTGAGGTGCCGGTGAGCCCGGACCGCGCCCGGACGAGTCGAGGGGAGACCGGCAGATGAGCCAGGACGCCAGGACGGCCCACGGCCTCCGCGAGGAGCGCGGTCGAGGGCCGGGCAGGGAGTGGGCCTCGGTGCTGCTGCGTCTGCTGGCCGCCGTCCTCGTCCTCGGCGGGGCCTACGTCGGGGCGGCCCTGTACTTCCAGGACCGTCCCCCGGCCGGCATGAGCGTCGAGGGCATCGAGATCGGCTCGTTGACCCGCGACCAGGCCGAGAGCCACCTGGAGAGCCAGCTCGCCGACCGGCTGGAGCAGCCGGTGACCGTGCGGGTCGCTCCCGAGGAGGGCGGCGAGCCCGAGCGGCTGGAGCTCGTCCCGGCCCGTGCAGGCCTCTCCTACGACCTCGACGCCACCCTCGAGGGAGCCGTCGGGCGCAGCTTCGACCCCCGGGTCCTGTGGTCGCACGTCTCCGGCGGCGGGCGCGAGCTCGACCTCGTCGGCGAGGTCGACCGCGAGGCCCTCACCGCCGCGGTGCAGGCGCTGGCCGACGACTACGACGCCGACGCCGTGGAGGGCGAGGTCGCCCTGACCGAGGTGGGCGTGCAGGTCGTGGAGTCCGGGGACGGCCGGACCCTCGACGTCGACGCCACCGCCGCGGCCGTCGCCGACGCCTGGCCCGACCGGACGACGGTCGAGGGCACCGCCAGCAGCGTGCTGCCGGTGCTCGGCCAGGCCGAGGTGGACCGCTTCCGCACCGAGCAGGTCGAGCCGGCGCTCTCGGCGCCCGTGCGCGTCAGCGCCACCCGCGGCGACGACACGGTCACCGCCGAGGTCGCCCCGCGCGAGATCGCCGACCTGCTCACGGTGGAGCGCTCCGAGGACGGCACCGCGCTCTCCCTCAGCCTCGACGAGGAGGGCCTGCTCGCCCGCGTCCGCCAGGACCTCGGCCAGCTCGAGCGAGGGCCGCGCGACGCGACGGTGCGGCTCGCGGGCTCACGGGTCGAGGTCGTCCAGGCACGCACCGGTTTCGCCCTGGAGGACGAGGGCCTGCCCGGCGCCTTCGAGGAGGCGCTGACCCGGCAGGGCGAGGACCGCACGGTGACCCTCGAGCTGGAGGCGATCCAGCCGGCCCTCACGACCGCGGCCTCGCGCGACTGGTCCTTCGAGCCGATGTCGCGCTTCGAGTCGGTCTTCCCCACGGGCGAGGCCAACGCGGCACGCACCGCGAACCTCGTCGCGGGCGTCACCAACGTCAACGGCACCGTCGTCATGCCGGGTCAGCAGTTCCGCCTGTCCGAGGCGCTGGGCGACCTCAGCGAGGACGGCGGCTACGTCGAGGCACCGATCATCGTCGACGGGCGCCTGGTCATGGGGCTCGGCGGCGGTCTGTCGCAGATCTCCACCGTCGTCTTCAACGCCTCCTGGCTGGCCGGCGTGCAGCTGGACGAGCACACCCCGCACTCCTACTACATCCCCCGCTACCCGGCGGGCCGCGAGGCCACCCTGGCGGTCCCGGTCATCGACAACGCGTGGACCAACGACACCGCCACCCCCGTCGTCGTGCGCAGCCGGATCTCCGGCGACCGCATCGTCATGGAGCTGCTCGGTGAGCGGCAGTACACCGTGCGCACGATCGACGGCCCGTGGCGGGACAGGCAGGAGGGGGAGCGCGAGGAGGACGACTCCCCGGACTGCGTCCCGCAGAGCCCCTCGGAAGGCTTCACGATCACCACGGTGCGCGTCCTGTCCCGCGGTGGCCAGGAGGTCTCGCGCGACGAGTTCACCACGACCTACGACCCCGCGGACGAGATCGTCTGCACCCACCCCGACGCGGGGTCCTGAGGACGACCCGGTAGGAGGAGCACCCCCGTGGGAGGCATACTCTTGGCCCATGACGTATGTGATCGCCCAGCCGTGCGTGGACCTCAAGGACAAGGCCTGC
>JASKZT010000252.1 GCA_030145965.1 Ornithinimicrobium sp. | reverse complement strand
GCTGCGGCAGCTGGGTCGTGGGCGGCGGCTCGAGCTGGGCCTTGGCCTTCTCCACCGCCGTGGGCGGCTGCGGCCGCTTCTGGCCGGGACGCAGGCCGGGGATCTCCTCGGTCGCCTCTCCGGGTGCGGCGGCCCCGGCGTCGGCCTGGTGCGCGCCGCTCTCACGGGGCGCGGGCACCTCCCCCGTCGCGTCGGGGTCGGCGGCGACCGGCTTCCTCGCGCGGGTGGCACCGGCACGCGGCGGACGGCCCGGGCCGCCGCGCTCGACCTGGGCCGCCTGGTCGAAGGCGACGTCGCCGTCCATCTCCTCCAGGTCGGCGCGAGCACGCCGGCGGCGGGGGCGGGGCCGCACCTCGCCGGTGACCGGGTCCACGTCGTCGAAGCGGCTGGAGTCGAAGAGCTGCTGCTCGACCTCGCGGATCCGCTCGGGGATGCGGTGCACGGGCGTGCGCGTCAGGACGAGGAAGCCGAAGGTGGCGAGCAGGCCGAGCACGACGTAGGCGCCGACGGGGGTGATGGCCGAGGCCGGGATGGAGGAGGCGAGGAAGCCCAGGACGCCGCCGGAGGACTCCATCGCGGCCGAGCCCTCGGCGTAGTCCGGGGCCCCGGTCGCCAGGTGCGTGATGCCGCAGGACGCCAGGAGCAGGGCGCAGGTGCCGATCGTCATCCGGTGGGTGGCCTGCGCGTCGTCGGGGCGCCGGAAGAGGCGGACGGCGAAGAAGAGCAGGACGAGCGGCAGGACGAGCGCGACCCGCCCGACCGTGCCCGCGACGACCGTGTGGATGACGTCGCCGACGACGCCGTCGAGGTTCCACCACTCGCGCAGGGCGACGACGAGGGCGAGCGCGAGCAGGATGAAGCCGGCGCCGTCACGGCGGTGCTCGGGCTCGAGGTCACGGGCGGTGGCCGTCATCGCGCGCACGGTGCCACCGGTCGCGCCGGCGATGCCGCGCGCGGCGCGGCGGGGCAGCGAGGGCGTGCCGGGCTGGGAGGCGGAGCGGGACGGCGTCGTGGCCGTCGCCGTCCGCCCGGCGGGGCGGGAGGCGCCTCCGCGCGCGGAGGCGCCGCGCCCGGCGGCGGGCTTGGAGGAGGTCGCAGACTTGGCCACGCTCGCACGGTACGCCACTTCCCCTGCCGTCTCACGCGTCACACGCGCAGACCCCGCCAGGTCGCTGTCCCGCGGCGGGCAGTGGCGCTACCCTGACCGCATACCGACCACAGGGGGTCACCCGCGATGACATCGCCTCCCGATCCGTCCGGCGCGCCGGACGCCGGCCGCCCGCCGCTGCCCTCGTGGCAGCCGCCCGCAGCCGCCACCGACCCGGCCACCGACCCCGAGCTGCGCGCAGCGGCGCTCACGCGGCTCGAGGAGGTCAAGGCGTTCAAGATCCACCTGACGGTCTACGCCGCCGTCATCGGCTTCCTCGTCGCCGTCTGGCTGGTCACCGGTGGCGGCTACTTCTGGCCGATCTGGCCCATGCTGGGCTGGGGCCTCGGGCTCGGGCTGCACGCCGCCTCGCTGCGGTGGGAGCGAGAGCCGACCGAGGAGGAGATCAGCGAGCAGGCCCGGCGCATCCTGGAGCAGCGCGGCGGCCGCCCGGCCCCGGGCCGGCAGGGCGTGGAGGGGCCGCAGGACACCCTCTGAGGTGCCGCGGCGGCGACGACCGTCCTCAGGCGTCGATGACGACGGGGATGATCATCGGCCGGCGCCGCAGCTTGCTGCCGACGAAGGAACCCACGGTGCGCCGGATCACCTGCTGCAGCTGGTGGGTGTCCTGGGTGCCCTTCTGCCGGGCCTCCTCCAGCGCGGCGACCAGCCTGGGGCGCACCCGCTCGAAGACGTCCTCGCCCTCGGCGAAGCCGCGGGTCTGGATCTCCGGGCCGGCGGCGATCGTCCCGGTGGAGGCGTCACGGACGACGATGATCGTCACGAAGCCCTCGTCGCGCAGGATCCGGCGGTCCTTGAGCATCGTCTCGTCCGCCGCGCCCACGAGGGAGCCGTCGACGTAGACATAGCCGACGTCCACGGCGCCGGCGACCCGCGCCAACCCGTCGACGAGGTCGACGACGACCCCGTCCTCGGCGAGGACGACGTTGTCGCGCGGGACGCCGGTGGCCACGGCCAGCTCGCCGTTGGCCACCAGGTGGCGCCACTCCCCGTGGACGGGGAGGACGTTGCGCGGCCGGACGATGTTGTAGCAGTAGAGCAGCTCGCCGGCGCTGGCGTGCCCGGAGACGTGCACGAGCGCGTTCTCCTTGTGCACGACGCGCGCCCCGAGCCGGGTGAGGCCGTTGATGACGCGGTAGACGGCGTTCTCGTTGCCGGGGATGAGCGAGGAGGCCATGAGCACGGTGTCACCCTCCCCCACGTCGATCTTGTGGTCCCCGTTGGCCATCCGCGACAGGGCGGCCATCGGCTCGCCCTGCGACCCGGTGCAGATGAGCACCTGCTGGTCGTCCGGCAGCTGGGTGAGGCGGCCGAGGTCGACGAGGACGCCGTCGGGCACCTTGAGGTAGCCCAGGTCGATGGCGATGCCCATGTTGCGCACCATCGAGCGGCCGACCATCGCCACCTTGCGGCCCGACTGGGCGGCGGCGTCCAGCACCTGCTGCACGCGGTGCACGTGGGAGGCGAAGCAGGCCACGATGATGCGGCGGCGCGCGTCGTGGAAGACGCGCTCGATCGCGGGCGTGATCTGGCGCTCGGGCGTGGTGAAGCCGGGGACGTGGGCGTTGGTGGAGTCGGTCATGAAGAGGTCCACGCCCTCCTCCCCCACCCGGGCGAAGGCGCGCAGGTCGGTGATCCGACCGTCGAGCGGCAGCTGGTCCATCTTGAAGTCGCCGGTGTGCAGGATCGTGCCGCCGGAGGTGCGGACGAAGACCGCGAGCGCGTCGGGGATGGAGTGGTTGACC